>CBINJL010000019.1:0-13787 GCA_966250925.1 uncultured Opitutus sp.
CGACGTCGGACGGAATCAGGCTGCGGGCGGCCATCTTTTCCGGATCGAGCCAGACCCGCATGGCGTAATCGCCTGAACCGAAGAGACGCACGTCGCCGACGCCGGGCAGGCGGGCGAGCACATCGCGCACCTGCAGCGTGGCGTAGTTGCGCACGTAGATATCGTCGTAACGTCCCTCCGGGCTGAACAAGTGCACGACCATGAGCAGGTCGGGCGAAGTCTTGGCGGTGGTGACGCCGAGGCGGCGCACCTCTTCGGGCAACTTGGGCAACGCCTGCGCGACGCGGTTCTGCACCTGCACCTGCGCGGTATCGAGATTGGTGCCGAGGGCGAACGTGATGGTGAGCGTCATCACGCCGTCGCTCGTTGCCTGCGAATACATGTAGAGCGAGTGCTCGACGCCGTTGATCGCCTGTTCGAGCGGCGCGGCCACGGTGTCCGCGATCGTCTTGGGGTTGGCGCCTGGATAAGTGGCGCGGACCACGACGGTCGGCGGCACGACCTCGGGATATTCCGAGATCGGCAATTTGAAGAGGGCGATGGCGCCCACGAGAAAAATGATGATCGAAACGACGCCGGCGAAGATCGGGCGTTTGATGAAGAAGTCGGAGAAGTTCATGGCCGACGGGCGGGAGAGTTGGCGAGACCGGTTGGGCGGGAGCGCGTCGGATGCGGGCAAGGCAGTGGCCTTGGGCCGCGCCGACGCGGCGGTTGTTTGGGAGGAGCGCAGTGACTGCGGGGGCTTTGCTGGCAAAGCCCGCCCGCGGCTGCGGTTTCGTTGTTAACGCATCAACTGGAACGGGCCAGGGCGGCGGCCTCGACCGGTGCAGCGGTTTCGACCGTCACGGTGGCGCCGGGGCGCACACGTTGCAGGCCGTTGACGATGACGCGGTCGCCGGACTTGAGGCCGGTGCGGATCACCCGCGAACCGTCCACGGACGCACCGAGCGTGACCGGGCGGTAGGCGACGGTGTCGTCGGCCTCCACCACGAGCACGAATTTCTGGCTTTGATCGGTGCCGATGGCGCGTTCCGAGATGAGGAGGGTCGGCTCCGGCGTGCCCACGGGAAGACGCACGCGGGCGAAGAGGCCGGGCGTGAGATCCGCGTTGGTATTCGGAAATATCATACGCACGGTCAGGCTGCCGGTGTCGGGATCGAGCTGGTTGTCCAGACTCTCGACATGGCCCGGGCGCGGGAAGCCGGTCTCGTTGGCCAACTGCATGTCGACCGGAATGCGGCCGTCGGCGTTGAGCTGGACCTGACGATCACGCAACAGCCGCTGCAGGCGCAGGACCGTCGCTTCGTCGAGATCGGCGTGCACGTAGGCGGCGCCGACCGACACGAGCGTGGTCAGCGGTGTGCTGGGCGAAACCAGGTTGCCCGTGGTCACGAGTGCGCGGGAAACACGGCCGGTGATCGGCGCCCGCACGAAGGTGCGTTCCAGCTCGACCGCGGTGCGTTCGCGTTCGGCCAAGGCGGCGAGCAGACCGGCGTCGGCCTCCGCGGCGTGGCTGCGCCGGGTGTCGGCCTCCTCCGTGCTGATTGCTTCGCGGGACAGCAGCAGCTCGGCGCGATCGGCATCGCGCCGGGCGGTGGCGGCGATGGCTTCGGCCCGGGCCACGGCGGCCGCGGCGGCGTCATGGGCGGCGGCGTAGGTGCGCGGATCGATGGTGAACAGCAGCGCGCCTTGCTGCACGACCTGACCGGCTTGGAAGTGGACGGCGTCGAGGCGGCCGGCGACTTCGGCGCGCAGGTCGACCGACTCCAGCGCGTGGATGCGGCCGGTGATTTCGACCGCTTCGACCAACTCGCGTTGGATGGGGGCGGCGACGGTCACGGTGGGCGCCGGTGGCGTAGCCGGTGCGGTGGCGACTTCCGATTCGGAAGCGGTGGCGGACAGCGTGAAAACAGTCGCGGCAGTGGCGACGGCGAGGGCACCGATGACGATGGCGGTGCGGC
This sequence comes from uncultured Opitutus sp., assembly GCA_966250925.1. Lineage (GTDB taxonomy): Bacteria > Verrucomicrobiota > Verrucomicrobiia > Opitutales > Opitutaceae > Actomonas. The sequence goes on from CBINJL010000019.1 coordinate 1,962, forward strand.
GGAGAGTGAAGGTGGTCATGGCAGATTGACGTTGGCGGGAAGGAAACGAAGCGGAGCGGGAAACGCGGCCACGTGGGCGGCGGAGATTATTCGTGGTAACGGGTCAGGGAGGTCCGGGCCCGGGAGAGAAAATCGGTCCGCGGCCAGAGCGGTGCGGCGGTCGCGGCGGTAAACAAACGGGCTCCTGCCGGGGTGGCCCGAGGTGTCCGTGCCGCCCCATGGCGCCGCGCCGGTTGCAAGGGACTGAGAACAGAATAAGCAGGAGAAATGGAGGGCGTATGCATTGAGTAGTTGACGAATTAGTAAAGAATGAGTGTCAAAAAAACGCGCAGAGAACTGCGCGGAGAATCGGGACGTGGAGACCAGAAAAGATCAGGAGGCGGCGGGTTCCTTGAAGCGAAGGAGGTCGCGCGCCATGTCGGGCAAGCTGTTGAAGACGTTGGCGTCGTTCATGATACGGGCCTGGGTAAAGACACCGTCGATGAGGGAAAACAGCGCGACCGCCTTCTGTTCGGGGTCACAGGCCTCAATGGCACCCTTGGCGACCGCATCGCGAATGGCGGATTCGTAATAGCGGCGCTTGCGGATGAAGACATCGCGGATGGCGTTGGAAACCTGGCTCTGGCAATTGCATACCTCGCTGCCCACGGAATTGAGCGGGCAACCCAGCACTTTGCCATGCTCGCTGCACAACTGAGTCTGTTCGGCGACCAAGGCCTTGAAGTAGCGGTCGAAGCGCTCCGCCGGAGGCAAATCAACAGATAAGTTGCGATCCAGGAAAGGCTTCCACTCCGATTCCCATTTGTGCTCGATCGCCGTCACGGCGAGTTCGGCTTTGCCGGGGAAAAAGTAATAAAAGCTGCCCTTGCGCACATCGGCACGTTTGCAGATGTCATCGATGGTCACCGACCCGTAACTGTCCTCCCAGATCAAAGCCACGGCGGCTTCGATCAAACGGTCTTTGGCATCAGAGGGACGGCCCATGGTGAGATGTAGTTGTTGACGTTTTGGTCAAAAAGCAAGTCGAAACCCGTATTGGCCGAATATTTTCGGTCGCTACGGCAAACGTGCGCTGCGCCGCAGCGGGAGATTGTCACGTATTACGTGACAATCGGGCGGCGGCGCGGCGGCGGTGATTGCGCGGATTTTGCGGGCGAATTGGGAGGATTTCGGCGCAGATCGCAAAATCTGCGCAGGAATCACAATTGCCGGTAGCGAACACCATATGTTGTGGTGTCTGTGGTCGTTTCCCACAACCTGTGGGGTTATCGCGGCCGCAACCCCTCGTGCTGGAGAACCTGTTTCATGTCGTCTGATCCGTCTCTTATCCCATCCGCTTCCCGCCTTGATGTGTCTTCCGCTCCCGGTCCCATTCGCCATGCGGACAACGGATTGCAGGACTACATCGCGGTGTCGCGTTACGCCCGCTACGATGAAAACAAGCGGCGTCGGGAAACGTGGGCCGAGGCGGTGCAGCGGGTGCGGGACATGCATCTGGAGCGTTATGCGGACCGCTCGCTGCTGGAGGTGGCGGCGCAGGCGTTGCGGGCGGGCGAGATCGAGGCCGATCTGATCGCGCGGCTGGGGTCGCTGCATTCCTTGCACGATTTGATCACCGATGCCTTTGCCGCGGTGGAGCAGAAGAAGGTGCTGCCTTCGATGCGCAGTCTGCAGTTTGGCGGGCGGGCCATCCTGGAAAAACACCCGCGCATCTACAATTGCGCGTTCATGCACATTGACCGGCTGGAGGCGTTTCGCGAAACGCTCTACCTGTTGTTGTGCGGCTGTGGCGTGGGGTTCTCCGTGCAACGTCAACACGTCGCCCGCCTGCCGGCGCTGGCGCCGCGTCCGCCGGTCGATGCGCCGGTGGCGACCTGGCTCGTCGCCGACACGATCGAGGGCTGGGCTGATGCGTTGCACGCGTTGATGCAGGCCCATGTCGACGGGCGCCGGATCGGGTTCGATTTCTCGCAGATCCGTCCCGCCGGCGCGCCGTTGCGCACCTCCGGCGGCAAGGCGCCCGGGCCGGAGCCGTTGCGCCACGCCCTGCAGAAAATCGACGGTGTGCTGGCGGGGGCGGCCGGCCGGCAGCTCAAGCCGATCGAGGCCTACGACTGTCTGATGTGGGGGGCCAAGGCGGTGCTTTCCGGCGGTATCCGCCGTTCCGCTACAATCTGTCTGTTCTCGCCCGACGATGCCGAAATGTCCGCGGCCAAGACGGGCGATTGGTTCGAAACGCATCCGCAGCGTTCCGCCAGCAACAACTCCGCCGTGATCGTGCGGGCGCAGGCGACACGCGAACAGTTCGACCGTTTGTTCGAGGCCCAGAAGCAGTTTGGCGAACCGGGATTCTACTTCGTCGAGGACGCCGATCACGGCGCAAATCCCTGCGTCGAGATCGGGCTCAATCCGCGGCTGCCGGTTACACCCGAAACCGCGGCACGGTTGCGGGAGCTGGGTTACGCGGGCGAACTGCGCGAAGGTGACTCTCTGTCCGGCGTGCAGTTCTGCAATCTTACCACGCTGTCCGCGGCCGCGGCCGAATCGCCGGCGAAGTTTTTCCGTCTCTGTGCGCAGGCCGCGCTCATCGGCACGCTCCAGGCTGGGTATTCAGATTTCAACTACCTGTCGCCGGTGTCGCGGGTCATCACCGAGCGCGAGGCGCTGCTGGGGGTTTCGTTGTGCGGCGTGCTGGACCGGCCCGAAGTGCTGCTCGACGGCGGGGTGCTGCGCGTCGGCGCCGCGGTGGTGAAGGCGGTCAATCTGGTCGTGGCGCGCGCGCTCGGCATCAATCCGGCCGCCCGCACCACCTGCGTGAAGCCCGAGGGCACGGCGAGCCTGCTGCTGGGCACGTCGAGCGGGGTGCATCCGCATCACGCGTTGCGCTACTTCCGTCGGGTTCAGTCGAACAAGCTCTGCCCGGTGTTCCAGCACTTCAAGCGGCACAATCCGCACATGGTGGAGGAAAGCGTTTACGATCCGCACGGCCGCACCGAGGTCATCACCTTCCCGGTCGAAGGCCCTGAATTCGGCATCTATCGCGAGGATCTCGATGCCGTCCGCCATCTCGACCACATCCGCCACGTGCAGCTCAACTGGGTGCAGCCCGGGCGGCGTCATGAAACGCATTCCAGGGGGCTGCATCACAACGTGTCGTGCACCGTCACGGTGCGGCCGGACGAGTGGGGGGCGGTGGCCGACATGGTCTGGCGTCATCGCGATTCCTTCACCGGCATTGCGCTGTTGTCGGACAGCGGCGACAAGGCCTACGCCCAGGCGCCGCGCGAGGCGATCGTATCGACCGACGACATCCGGCGCTGGAATACCCTCGCGTATCAGAAAGTAGACTACACCGAACTCTGCGAGGACGACGACGCGACCGAGTTGAAGCAGGTCGTCGCCTGCGCGGGCGGAGCCTGCGAACTGGCGTGACGCGCCGTCGTCCGCGCTGCGTGCGGCCGGGACTCAGACCTGAAACTCGCCGTCGCGGTAGATCACGCGCTGTGAGCCGTCGGTGAGGTGGGCGGTGACGATGCGATTGGAGGTCGCGACGATGTCGGTGTGGACGACGGAGTTGTTGTAGCCCATCGCGGCCCACTGTTCCTCGCTCACCGCGGCGGGATCACCGGTGTAGGAGTCTCGATAGGCGGCGCCGACGGCGAGGTGGGTGTTGCCCCACTGACCGCCGACGTTCTCGTCGTAGAGCGTCTCGCCCATGAATTTCGTGATGCGGGAAAAACGACGGTCGGTGAGCGAAAACTCGCCGATCTTGTCCGCGTTTTCGACCGCGATCATTTCGCGCAGCAGATCCTCGCCCTTGGTGGCGGAGGCGGCGGTGACCCGGCCGTCCTTGAATTCCAAATACGCGCCTTCGATGAGTGAGCCGTAGCGGTAGAGCGGCTCGGTGAAGCGGATGCGGCCGTCGGTGCCGCGCCAGTCGGGCGAGATGAACAGTTCGAAGCTGGGAATGTTGCGCCCGGAACCGCCGAGCCACTTGCGATCGGCGCCGATCTTCACCCACAGGTCGGTGTCGGCCGCCGCGATGTGCAGTCGGTCAATGGGCAGCGCGTCGAGCTTGTCGCGGATAGCGTAGAGTTCGGTGTAGAGCGCCTTCCATTTTTCGGCCGGATTCACTTCATCGAGATAGCAAGCATTGATGATCTCGCGCCAATAGTCCTCCAGCGACATGCCCACTTCGTCGGCCATGGCCTGGGTGCCATACATGGCGAGCGTCCAGGTGTAGTTGCCGGCGCTTTCCTTGGTGCGACGCCAGTCCATGTAGGGTTTGAGCGCCTTTTGCACGGCCATGATTTTTTTGCTCGGGATGCCGGTGAGCTCCTGTTTGTCGGTCTCGGCCAGGATCGCGACGGTGTGGTCGATCTGGTCGACGACGCCGCGATAAAAACTCTCGGCGAAAAACGAAAGCTGTTCGTCGCTGGCCAGCTCATAGAACTCGCGGGCGATGTCGTCGGGCGTGTAGAAAATCAGCGGATGAGCGCCGGCCTTGAGCACGGCGCGGCGCAGGGCGACGAGGAACGGTTTGGCAACTTCGGGCACGCGCAATTGCACGACCTCGCCCGCCTTGACGCCTTCGCCGCCATTGAGGGCGAAGTTGATGAGCACATCGGCGTAGCGGTCGAGCAGGTCGGCGGAAGGTTGGTAGGACATGCGGTCAGCGTTTGCGGTGACGCGCCAATCGCAAGACCGCGCCTTGTGGCGTCTGTGAATAATGTCGTAGGAAATCGACTCCGCCGCGGTCGTCGGCGAGCGACGACCCTACATTTCCGGGGCTGTATTTTCCGTGCTGAAAATTCGGATACGTTGCCCCGGCGGCATGCGCTACGCTGGGCAACTCACTCCAGCGGTCGGAGCATGATGTTGCGAAACCAGATGGGCTGGCTTTCGGCCTGCAGCGCGATGTGGCCAAACCCGAGCTGGAGCGGCACGCCGGCGGCGAGGAGCGCGGCGGCGTCGGGGTCCGACGGATCGAGTTGCGGATGCTGCGTGCGCAACACTTCGACGCCGTTGATGCGGTGAATGATTTCGTCGTGGCCGCGCACTTCGATCTCGGCCGTGACCCACTCGTCCCAGGGCGACAGGTCACCTTCGGCCTCGATGATGTGGGCGGTGGTGAGCGCACCGTCGTGCTCGACATGGGTGCCGGGCGTGCAGACGTTGCCGGTTTGATTGCCGGCGGTGGTGCCGGTGACGAGAAACTGACACTCGACGCTGACGGGAAAACTTTGTCCGAGGCCGAGCGTGAGCGGAGACTGGCTGTGCACCATCACGCCGGAATTGCGTTTGGCCCAATGCGGGGCGTCGGCGGCTGCCTCGCCGGTGAAGCGGTATTCGAGCCGCAGCACATAGCGCGAGTAGGCGTTGTTGGTGTAGAGGTGGGCGAAGCGACCGTTGAAGGGCGCGAAGTCGTCGTAGGCAACCTTAAGCACGCCGTCCTCGGCCCGGAACAGGCCGTCTGGGTTTTCGCCCAGCGGATGCTTGGCGACCTTCACGGTCCAGCCATCGAGATTCTTGCCGTTGAACAAGGAAATCCAACCTGAGGTGGACGCTGTATCCAAATTTTCGGCACGTCCGGCGGAGGCGAACAGCGTTGCGATGCACACTGCGACCGAGGCGACCCGAAGGCGGGAGGAAAGGGAGTGATGGTTTAGGGGCATGGGGCGATGGAAGGTTGTGCTTCCCCGCCGCGACTCGCAAGGCCGCCGTGATGCGTTTACCCGCGCAGGTGTGCGTTGAAGAAGGCTAAGGTGTGGGACCACGAGAGTTCGGCGGCGCTTTCGTCGTAGCGCGGCGTGGTGTCGTTGTGGAAACCGTGGTTCACGCCGGGATACATGTGCATGGTGTAACTCACGTTGTGGGCCTTGAGCGCTTCCTCATAGGCGGGCCAGCCGGCGTTCACGCGTTGATCGAGTTCGGCATACTGGATCAGCAGCGGTGCCGTGATCTTCGCCGCTTCCTCGGCGCTGGGCTGACCCCCGTAGTAGGGCACGGCGGCGTCGATCACTTCGGGCAGGCGCCAGGCCAGGGTGTTGGCCATCCAGCCGCCGAAGCAGAAGCCGACCACGCCGACCTTGCCGTTGGCGTCGTCGCGGGTGTCGAGCAGGCGGGCGGCGGCGGCGAAATCGGCGACGATCTTGTCACGATCAAGTTCGCGCTGCATTTCGCGGCCCTTGTCGTCGTTGCCCGGGTATCCACCCAGAGGATACAGGGCATCGGGACCGAAGGCGAGGAATCCGGCCACGGCGAGGCGCCGCACGACGTCCTCGATGTAAGGATTGAGTCCGCGGTTTTCGTGCACCACCAGCACGGCGGGCAGTGGCGCAGTGGCGTCGGCCGGCTTGGCCAGCAGGCCCTGCATCCTGCCATGCCCCTCGGGCGAATCGTAATCGAGACGTTCGGTGTGGATGCGGGCGTCGTCGGGCTTCACCTGTTCGGCCAGCGCGTAGTGGGGATTGAGCATGCCCATGAGCCCGGCGACAGTGAGGCCCCCGACGGCGAACTTCGCCGCGCGGTCCATGAACTCGCGCCGGTCGAGCCGGCCGTGAACGTAGTAGTCGTAAAGATCGAGGAGTTCCTGATCGAAGTCGGCGGCGGTTTTGCGGGGCGTCATGGGAAAACGAGGTAGCGGGAACCGTGCCCGGTCAGGCGGGCGCGGCGTGATTACGGGGAGGTGTTCAAAAACTCATAACGCGCGCGGTGATCGTCGAAACTCACGAACGGCGCGGGATTCAGGTGCATCACGGGCGAGACGTCGTCCGTCGTGTAGCGCGGCCAGGCGGGGAGGCCGGGACCGTTGGGGTCGCCGTGGCGGGCGAAATTGGTCCAGTAGGTCGCCATCAGGTCGGCCAGCCGATGGTCTTCGGGTTGCCAGGGCAGGTCCTTGCCGGCGAGCACATCGAAGACGTATTCGATATCCCATGAATGCGCGGCGCGCGGCGTCGCGTTTTCCGGCGCGTCGGCCGGCAACGGCAGCGGGTGATCGAACAGGTATCTAAAAACTGGAGACGTGGTGCCGTCGCGCTGCGCCTCGATCCACTTCCAGGTGCCGAAACCGATAAACTGGTCGCCGCCGAAATCGCGGGCGGCGCGCTCGGCGGCGGCGTCATTGTCGGCGGCGTAGGCGGCGAGAAATGCCTCGGCGCGCTCGCCGAACCGCTCGCGGGCGGCGGCGGTGAAGTTTTCCAGCGTGGGCGACGTTTTCCCGAGCAACGATTCCGGTCCGCCTTCGTCGAGATTCCAACCGGCCAGCAGCGGCACGTCAGCCTGGCGGCCGGCGGCGTAGGTGTCGCGTGGGTCGGCGGTGAAAAACAGGCCGTCGCGGTTGGGGCGAAACGTCCACCGATCGTCCTGGGCCCAGTGTTGCAGCAGAGTCTCGGCGGGCATTGCGCGCAGTGCGGCGAGGGTGGGGGCGCCGATCTTTTCGGCAAAGGCGAGCCCGGTGGCGGAGGAGTCGGCGAGATCGGCCAGTGGGCGGCCGAGCACGCTGCCGCTTTGGCCGATCGCGCGATGGAAAAGCCCGCGGGCTTCCGGCGAAGCCATGAGTGCGCTTACCGACATGGAACCGGCGGATTCGCCGAAAATCGTGACATTTTTCGGATCGCCGCCGAAGGCCGCGATATTGTCACGCACCCAGCGCAGCGCGGCGACCATGTCGAGCAACCCGTAGTTGCCGGCGGCGCCGGCGGGAGACTCGGCGGCGAGTTCGGGATGAGCAAAAAAACCAAACACGCCCATGCGGTAGGTCAGCGACACGATCACGACGTCGCGGTGGGCGAGGGCTTCGCCGTTTTGCCGCGGTTCGCTGGTGGCGCCGGCGATGAAACCGCCGCCATGAATCCAGACCATCACCGGCAGTTTGGCGGTCGGCGCGGCGTCGGAGGGCGTCCAGACATTGAGATAAAGGCAGTCCTCACTCGGGCCATCATCGTGAAAAAACATGTCGTCCCAGGTATGCACCTGCATGGCGCGCGGCGGGTAGCTGCGGGCGTCGCGCACACCCTGCCAAGGCGCGGCAGGTTGCGGCGGCTGCCAGCGCAAATTTCCCACGGGCGGCGCAGCGTAGGGAATGCCTTTGAAGGCACGCACGGCGCCGTCGGTGCTGAGACTGCCGGCGAGTTGACCGAGGGGAGTGGTAAGTGGCACGGAAGGAGCGGAGTTTTCCTCGGCGGCAAGAGAGCCCCAGCTCAGGAGCAAGGCGAGCGGGAGGCCACGAAAGAACGTGAGGCGGGGAGAGCGGGAAAGCAGTGGCATGGGGAGATACCAAATTGGCGTGCAAGACGAGCCGGAGCAATCGGCCGGCTGCAAAACGTTAGCCGGAGCGGTTGCCCGTCGCGGCATCGCTGTCGCTTATCCGATCGCTTCGCGCACGAGTGCGGCGATGGCCGGGGGCAGATCGAGGCCGAGGGCGGCGTCGCGGCCGGCGGGGCTCAGTTTGCCCCAGGTCTTTTGCAGGATGCGCACAAACTTCTCGCGCGAATAATCGGCGTGTTGGGCGGCGAAGGCCTCGATCTCGTTTTCGAGAAACACCAGCACGGCCGCATCCTCGAGCACCTGCGAACCGGCATCGTGGCGCAGGTCGGTCTTGCTGACCCAGCGGGCAATGTCGTCGGCCTGCGCGGCGGGCAGACCGCCGGCGAGCGCGAGTTCGCGGGCGCGGGAACCCTGCACCTGATAGAGATCGCTGCGCCACTTCAGATAACCCGCGCGGCCGTCGGGGTAGGTGGCGCGCGGGGTGAGAAACCGTTCGAGATGCTGGCAACGGGCGGCGAGCAGGAGGTGTTCCGGGGCGTCGGGCGCGAGACGCTGCACCCAGGCCTCGACGCGGTCGGCGTAGACCAATTCGGCCGGTTGACCGGCGGCGTCGCGATTAGGGTCCTGGGCGTGGGCGGCGTCGATGAGGCGACGGGTTGCGTGCTCAGCGGAAGTCATGCGGGAATGCATTATCCTAAATTCAGCAGTTTAACCACAGAGACCAGAGATCCCAGAGTAAGAATCAGTCTAATCTGCCATATCCACCCGAGCGCACCCGCGGGGTGAGCGACTGTGGAGGTGTGGCGATTCCTTACCGCCTTTCTTGGCGTGCTTTGCGTGCCTTTGCGGTCTTTGCGTTAAACCTCAATTGCGGAACATAGGTTCGCACCAGGATCGCACAGCCGCCTTCGCCTGCGCCTCACGGCTCGCGGTCCGCTCACTGTGGGCCGAAGTGCGGGGTGGCGTCGAAGCGCACAGGGACCATCACGGCGTAGTCGATGGGTTGGTCGTCGACGTATTGGACCGGAAACGTCCAACGCAGGATGGCGGCCTTGGCGGCGGCCTCGATGTCGGGTTCGGCGTTGCTCATCGCCACGGCGGTTTCGACGACCTGGCCGGCGCGATTGACCAACGCGCCCACCAGCACGGTGCCGCCGCGGCCTTCCTTTTTGGCTTTGCGCGGGAGGCGTGGCTTCGGGTCGTGGTCGGGCTCGACCTCGGTCATGAAATCATAAACCGGATAAAACCGGCCGTTCACCTCGATGCTGTTGCGCTCCTTGGGTTCCGAAGCGGCGGTAGCGGGCGCAGATTCCTCCGCTCGCGCAGCTGACAAGGCCAGCACGGGCAGAACGAAGGCGATCAGGCAGCGGCGAAGGGAAAACGGCAACGGCATCGAAAGGCGGGGACCGAAACAAACGCCGACCGTTCCTTGGGGCAAACGGGAATCGGCGGGACGCGGGCGGCTCCGGGCGCTCTTGCGGGTTCAGGCGCGATCGACCCACACCCAGGTCACGGCGCCGGCCAAAGCCAGGGCCAGCCCGGTCGAGCCGAGGGTGAGCAGGGTGACGTTGAGCTGCAGCCGATTCCAGAGGTCGAAGGCAACCGGATGTTCTCCGAGTGTCACCATGACGCCGCCGATGCCGGCGAGGAGGGCACCGGCTTTGATGATGCGGCGACGCAGGCGCGGGTGGCGCTGTTTTGGCAGGCGGCCGAGCACGGTTTGGGAAAACCCGGCGTTCTCGACGTAGGGCTCCTCGGCGTGCAGCCAGGTTTCGACCGGGTTGCTGCCGGAGGGGAATTCAGGTTTCGCGGGCATGGGCGTTCCTCCAGTCTTGCAGGGTGCGGCGCAGGGTGGCGAGGCCGCGGGTGAGGTGGGTTTTAACCGTGCCGAGTGGCAGGTCGAGGGTGGTGGCAACTTCGCTTTGGGAAAGTCCCTTCCGGTAGGCGAGGTCGAAGATGGCGACCTGTTCAGTGCTGAGTTGGCGAAAGGCGAGTGCGAGGTCGTGGTTGAGGTCGCTGTGCCGCGCCGCCGGTGCCGTCGTGGCGGACGCGTGTGATTCGTCGAAGGCAACGGTCTCGCGCCGGCTGCGCTGGTCGTTGAGAAAGGTGTGGTAGGCGATGCGGTAGAGCCAGCTCGAGAAGGCGGCGTCGCCCCGGTAGCGGGTGATGTGGCGGTGGGCCTTGAGAAAGGTTTCCTGGGCGAGATCGTCGGCGCGGGCGTGATCCCCATGCGTGAGTCGACGGAGCAGGTTGCGCACGGCCGACTGATGTCGTTTTACCAGTTCGCCGAAGGCATGGCGGTCATCGTCGGCAATGACACGCAGCAGCAGGTCTCGATCAGTCGGCGACACGAGGGTGAAGCGGATGGCGGGGGCGTGGGTGAGCGGGACGAAAAAATCAGGAATCGCGGCGCGGGGGCTCAAGGGCGGCGAGGACGAGATAGCCGAGTCCGACGCAGAAGGGAATGAGTCCCAGGGAAGCCGCGCGCAGGGAGCCGAACAGAAGGTAGAACATCACCATGACGCCGAGACCGACGGAGGCGGTGATGATGCCCTTGCGTTTGTCGGAGGCAGGGCGGTGGTTCGGATCCCAAGCGGCGGGATTGTCGCGATCGACCAGCAGTTGCGGCGGGACGGATTGGCCGAGGTCTAGGTATTTGCGGATGGTTTCATGCCGGTTGCGATCGAAGCTCTGCACAAAGGTGAAGACGAGCCACAGGACGAGGGCGGTGAAGCCCATGCCGATTAGTGGCATGTAGCGCAGGTAGGCGGGGCGGTCGGGATGGCCGTGGGCGTCTACGAAGATGCCGTGGGCGTCTGCACGCTCCGCCGGAATGGAGGTTTCGACCGGAGTGGCGGCCGGGACGGACTGGTCGGCCGGAGTTTGCTGAGCGAAGACAAACGGGGCGGCCAGGGCCAGGAAGGCGAACAGGCTGAAGAGAAAAAGCAAAGAGCGATGCGTCATGGAGCGAATGGGTTTGTCGAATAGGACACGGCGAAACCGGCCGGCGGATTCAGAAAAATGAATCGCCCCGCTCCAACGCCGACGCGTCCTTCAGACGCCGTCGTCGCGCCGGATGACCGTGTTGCTCAACTCGTCCACGTCGTCGTCCTGTCGCGGGAATTCCCGGGCCAGCAATTCGCCGGCGCGGGTTATGCCATCGACCAGAGCGGTGGTGGGATCACCGGCGCGAAACCGATCCTGCATGGCGGCGGCCACGTCTTCCCAAAAGTGCGGCGGACACTTTTGGTGAATGCCTTCGTCACCGAAGACGGCGAATTTGCGTGCTTCGGGCGCGACAAAAAACAGCACGGCGTTGCGGGCGGCGGTGCGGTGCATGCCGAGTTTGGCGAACTCCTTGGCCGCCGCAGCGGTGGGGTCGTCGACTTCGCCGCCCTGCAACACGACCCGCATTTCACCCGAGGTGCGGAGTTCGGCCGCGGCGATGGCGGTCTCGATGCGGTCGTGGTTGAGTTCGGCGTTAAAGACGGAAAGTTCGCTCATGGGCAAAAAGGGAGGGGGAGGGATGTCCGAGTCAGGACCACGAAATCAAACGAA
>CBINJL010000020.1:0-13682 GCA_966250925.1 uncultured Opitutus sp.
AAACAGGGTGTTCGATCCGATGGTCGTGGTGCTGGGCCGCTCCGTGTTTGCCCGCAGCGTGAGACAGGGAACGCGATAAAAGGTCGTTTCCTCCTGCACGCCCCCGCTGTCGGTAATCACCACCGTCGCGTTTTTGGTCAGGTTTTGAAATGCGAGGTAACCCACGGGCTCAAGCACGGTCAGTCGCGGCAGCGCGGCAAAGGCCGTCAAAAGACCATGGGCCTCGAGGTTCTTGCGCGTCCGGGGATGCAACGCGAAAACAACCCGCAATCGCCCTGAAACCGTCCGGAGAAGTTCAAGTAACGCTTCGAGCCCTTCCAGGCAATCCACCGTGGCGGGCCGATGCATGGTGAGCAGCGCATACGGTTCCGCGTTGACGCCCAACTCACCGCGGATGGAAGACGCATCGATCCCGGCCTGGAAAGCGAGCAACGTGTCAATCATTGTGTTGCCGACAAAGTGGAGCCGCTTCGCCGGAACCCCGGCGGCCAGGAGGTTCCGCTGCCCCGACTCTTCCGTAATGAAGAAATGATCAGAAATCGCATCAGTAAGGATGCGGTTGTTTTCCTCCGGCATCGCACGGTCCTCGCTGCGCAATCCACTTTCGATATGCCCCACGGGTATGCCCATCTTATGGGCTGTGAATGCCGCCGCAAAGGTGGAATTCACATCGCCCGGGACCAATACCATGTCAGGTTTGAATTCGCCGAACACCCGCTCCAAACCGGTCATCATCTGGGTAAACTGCCCGATGACACTGCCTGCCTTTACTCCCAGATGGAAATCGGGCTCAGGAATTTCAAGTTCCCGGAAAAACACATCGCTCATTTTATCATCGAAGTGTTGGCCGGTGTGGCAAAGCCGGTAGTCGAAACCACCTCTTTCCCGGGCCACTTGATGAAAGCGCGTTATCTTGATAAAATTCGGCCGCGTCCCCACGACCGTCAATAGTTTGGTTTTCTTGTTACTCATCGTCAGTCGGTTTCACTTTAAGCGTCACCGCTTTGAGCGTTTGTATTCGTCGTAGGACAATTGGCCCGCCGCTTGAGCCGCCGGCAAAGGCGCATCCTCGGACAATTCAAGACACTTTAAAACATCGGGTGAAACCTCCCGATAGCGATAACCGGACTCCGGGCACCGCAGCATACCGTCTGCATCAGGCTTCAACACATGCCCATGCCGACTCATCCATCCGACTTGCCGTCCCGGCACGCCTTGGATCAAGGCGTAGTCCGGCACATCCTTCGTCACGACCGAGCCGGCCGCGACAAAGCAATAACGTCCGAGCGTGATGCCACACACGATTGTCGCATTGGCGCCGACAGTGGCTCCGCGCCGGATCAAGGTCTTTTCATAAAGACTATGCCGGTTGATCTGCGAGCGTGGATTCGTGACATTGGTCAGCACGCACGACGGTCCCAGAAAGACATCATCCTCAATCGTGGTGCCGGTGTAAATCGCCACATTGTTCTGCACTTTGACGTTATTCCCCACCACAACGCCATCAGCCACGAAGGTATTCTGTCCGAAGATACATTTCTCACCAAGGTGAGCTCCGGCGCTAACGTGAGCAAAATGCCAGATTTTGCTTCCGGCACCAATCATCGCGCCGGTATCAATCACCGCGGTCGGATGCGCAAAGTATGAGCTGCTCATGACATGGAAATCCGCTGCGCTTCTCCGTCCTGATCCAGGCTGGCTTGGGCCGCCTGCAATACCCTCAACACCCGCAGTCCTTCCGCACCATCCGTCCGGGGGATGGTGCGGCTTTGGCAACAATCGATAAAGTGAGCGCATTCCGCTCGCAACGGTTCGGACTCAGGCACCGCGACGAACTCAGGGTCCAACTTGCCAGGCATGGGCGATCCGTCACTGTCTCGCCGCAAATAATCTCGATATAGCGCAAGCTTTTCCGGCCACGGACGGGTATCATCAAATACCGCCATCCCCCGGGCCCCGACAACCGTGAGTTTCTGCTCCTTGAATGGGTTCAGCCAGCTTACATGCACGTGCGCCCTCAAGTTGCCGGTGAACAGCAAAGTAGTGAGCGTGGTGTCGGCCACCCCAGGAGTGAGGTAGGAACCACCGATACAACGCACCTGAAATGGGAGAGCAGACTCTGAAAGTGAGAGAATGACGGAGAGATCATGCGGCGCGAAGCTCCACAAGGCATTTTCTTCACGCCTGATCTTACCAAGATTGAGCCGGTTTGACGTGATGTAATGCAAAGATCCGAACTCCCCATCCGCCACCAGCTGCTGCAATCGCTGCACGTGGGGATGATATTGCAGCAGGTGACCAACCATGAGGATGCGGCCGCGCGCCTGCGCCAACGCGACCAATTCCTCGGCCTCATTGGTATCGAGACACAGCGGTTTTTCGACATACACGTCCTTCCCGGCCAATATCGCCGCCTTGGCCAGTCGGTGATGATACGCCGCCGGCGCCGCGATCGCCACTTGGGTGATGGCCGGATCGCTCCACAATGATTCCACATCACCGGTTTTGCGCACCGCGGCATACTCCTCGCCGTAGGAGGCCAGAATTTCCGGACTGAGGTCGCATAAGGTGTGCAACGTCCCCAATGCGTGGAAGTTTCGCGCCAGGTTTTTCCCCCAATAACCGGCCCCGATCAGGGCGAGATTGCGTTTGCTTGTGCTCATGGTCAGACGTGGGTCGGAAACTTGGCGTGCTGAACAACCACCGCAGCCGTCCGCGCCAATTCCTCTTCCGTCAGGTAAGGATGCATGGGCAGGCTGATCACTTCCCGCGAAGCGCGTTCGCTTTCCGGGAAATCCCCCCATTTATAACCCAGCGGCGCATATACCGGCTGTTCATGCAGGCACTTGGGATAATACACCGCGCTCGGAATCCCCTTCTCCTTGAGCGCGGCCGCCAATTCATCGCGGTTGCTCACGCGAATGGTATATTGCGCATAGACGTGGGTGTTGTCGGAGGCGATCTCCGGCACAACGACGGCTCCGCGCAGAAGTTCTGTATAACGCGCTCCGATACGCCCCCGCGCGTCGACCTCGGCCGGGAAATGTGGCAACTTCGCCAACACCACCGCCGCCTGCAATGTGTCGAAGCGCCCGTTCATGCCGAGCAGCGGATGATGATGCCGTTTCACTCCACCGTGCGTGCGAATGGCCCGCATGGTTTCGTTCAGCGTATCATCGTTGGTAAACAAGGCCCCGCCATCGCCGTAGCAGCCCAAGGGCTTGGCCGGAAAGAAGCTGGTGCTGGCGATCGCGGTGACGCTGCAACTTTTTTTGCCCCGTTGCGTGGCGCCGAAACTTTGCGCGCCATCCTCAATCACCGTGATATTGTGTTTCGCCGCGATCGCATTAATGCGATCATAGTCGGGCATCTGGCCGAACAGGCTCACCGGCATGATGGCCTTCGTTTTCGGCGTAATGGCGGCCTCGATCAGATCGACATTAATGTTATATGTTTCGGGCTCAATATCCACGAACACCGGCGTCGCTCCGACCAAGCCGATCACTTCAGCCGAGCTGATCCAGGTGAACGGCACGGTGATTACTTCATCACCCGGCCCAATCCCAAGCGCACGTAGAGCAATTTCCAGACTGTCGGTGCCACTGGCCACCGTGATCGCGTGTTTAACTCCGACATAATCGGCCAAGGCCGATTCCAGTTCGGCAATCTCCGGCCCCATAATATATTGACCGTGCTCAAGCACCGCCCGCATCCGGGCATCAATTTCATTCTGATGCCGTCGATATTGCTGCTGAAGATCAATGAACTGCATGACGATATTCTTCTCGGAGCTTATGCCTTCCAAACTTGACCAGCCTTGGTTTCGATCGCAACCAGGGCGTTACGCGTATCGATGATGAGTGGGCTCCATCCCACCAACTGCTGATAATCAACATTTTGATGAGCGGTGGAAATCACCACGGCATCATAGGACTGCAAAACTTCCTCGCTCCACTCAACGGATTTCGTGCCCGTCCAATGTCCATGCTCACGAGTCGGTGTGATGACCGGAATATAAGGATCGAAATAATCCACTTCGGCCCCACGACGCTTCAGTTCATCCATCAATACAAATGTCGGTGACTCCCGCATGTCATCGACGTTTGCCTTATAAGCGAGACCCACCAGCAGCACCCGGCTTCCGTTGACCGGCTTTTTGGCGGCATTGAGTGCCTCAGCCACTCGATTGATGACGTAATGCGGCATCTCGGTATTCACCTCGCCCGCCAACTCGATAAACTTGGTGAGCTGTCCGTATTCACGCGCCTTCCAGGTCAGATAAAACGGATCAATCGGGATGCAGTGCCCCCCAAGGCCCGGACCTGGATAAAAAGCCATGTAACCAAACGGCTTGGTTTTGGCCGCGTTGATCACTTCCCACACGTCGATATCCATCGCCGCGTAGACCAGTTTCAATTCGTTGACCAAAGCGATGTTAACACTGCGGAAAATATTCTCCAGCAGCTTGGTCGCTTCCGCAGCACGACAGGATGAAACCGCCACCAATGTCTGGATGGCCTGACCATAGACGACTTTGGCCTTTTCCAAACACTCCGGCGTCAATGCGCCCAGAACCTTAGGGATCTTGGCCACAATGCTGTCCGGATTTCCGGGGTCTTCGCGCTCTGGCGAAAAGGCCAGATGAAAATCCGTGCCCGCCTTCAGTCCCGAACCTTGCTCCAACACTTCCCGTAAATCGGTATCCGTGGTGCCAGGGTAAGTGCTCGATTCCAATGCGACCAACGTTCCGCGCTGGAGATGGGAAGCGATGGCGCGACCCGAGCTCAACACATACGAAACGTCCGGCTCACGATTTTTATTCAGCGGGGTCGGCACGCAAATAATCACGGCCTCAACCTTGCGGACCAGCGAGAAATCACCGGAAGCCCGGAAGCGGCCCGCCTGCACCTCACTGATGATCGATCCGGCATCAATATGCTTTATATAGGATCGGCCTTCGGCCAATGCCGTGATTTTCGAAGCATCGACATCCAAGCCGATCACTTCGACGCCATTACGCGCGAACTGCAACGCCAGTGGCAGTCCGACATACCCCAATCCAACAATCGCTATCTTCATAGATCTATTTCGGTTACAGCTTCGCCCCGTCACTTCCCGGGCGGGAAATAACATTATCAATAAACTGGACTATTTCGACCAAAATTAAGGACGCGGAACCTTGAGCAGCATCTGCACTACCGGAAGCACACGGCCAAGCTGCCGATGCCAGGTTTCCAGTTGCCGGATGCGGTCCGTCTGAAATTCATACTGCTCCCCGGACACCGTCGCCGAGCGCTGGCGCATCCGCGCCATTGCCCCTCGGCTTTCCTGCGCAAGCGGCTTGATTTTGTCCCGAATCAGTCCGCTCGCCAAGCGCCGCAAGGCCAATTCAGGTTCATAATACTCCTTGCGATCTCCCGGTGTGGCCATGGCTACAGATTTCACCGCGCCGCATTGCCGTAAAAGGGCAAGGCCTTGGCTGACCGAGCCTTTGCTCATCGCGAGCCGTTCCATGATATCCGCCAAACAGAGGGGGGCGGCCGATGCAAACAACAGACCGTAAATCGCCCCCACCGAGTTCGGTAATCCCAAGGCATGCAGATAACCGGTGAACAAGCGCACACACTCCTGTTCGAATGCAGGGTCTGTGGTGCTGATCTGTGCAAGGGCTTGGGACAAGCCAGCAACTCGGACGTGCTTTACCAGCTAGTTCAAGAAAATTTGAACACGCTTTCTGAAAATCAATATTCCGCTCACCAGGCATCCTGTCGGCGCGGAATTCCGCTTGCCAGTCCATGCCCCCTCGTATGCCTCTTCCTTTTTCCATCCCCTTTCATTCCTTCAGCCATGGAGCCCAGAACTCACGTCAACGACGACGACACCATTGATATTGCCGAGCTTTTCACGCGTTTGCGTCGCGGTATTCTAACCACGTTTGGCTTCGCCGCTCTTGGCCTGGCCATTGCAGGAGCCGCCTACTTTATGGCTGGGCCGTTCCAACAGGCAATCACATCAACTCGCGTCGTGTTCTCGTTCGAAGGCTTTGAACGAGGCGAATATCCTGATCAGTCAAAATTTCAGCCTGACGACCTGCGCGCTCCGGAAATCATCCTTTCCGCCCTCCGGGATCAAGGGCTCGACACCACGGAAAAATTCCAGACCGAAATTCGTTCAGCGCTCACCATCGAGGGTATCATTCCGGAAGGTATCGTAAAGGAACGCGATAAGCTCCGAGCAGCCGGGCAAACGCCCCCCGCATTTCAGCCAGATGAATATCGACTAACGTTGTCCCTTCCGCGCAAATTCCCTCTGGCGATTCGCCAACGGGAGCTCCTGCTCAGTCAAATCGTCAGCGCTTACCGCGAAAACTTCGCCGAGACCTACGCACAAACGCCGACAGCGTTTGGCAACGCCTTCGAATCGCTGGCTGGCGCCGATTATTTTGAATATGAAATAATCCTCAACACCGAGATCCAGAATATCCTGTCCTATCTACGCCAGCAACAAGGCGTCGCCAACACGTTCCGCTCCCGCACGACCAATTTCACCTTCAACGATCTCATCAAACAAACGGAGCTACTTACCCAGATCCGCCTCAACGAAGTGCTGGGACTCATCCGCCAAAACGGCCTCTCCAAAGACCGTGCGGTCGCCATGATCAAGATGGACTATTACCGACGCACGCTGGAAGACCGGGAGCTGCGGGCCGAAAATGAGGAGAAAGTGATTCTCGACCTGCTCGCCAAGACCCAGGCACGCGGCGATGGCGTCGTGCTCGGCGTCAAATCACAAGGTGCGCAATCCCGCCCCGATTCCCCGCTTCTCGATCAAGGCCTGATCGATTCCTTGCTGGCCAACGACGCCTACAATTTCCTAGTCCGCGAGGCCTTGAGCGCCGGCTTGAAACTGAAAGGCATCCAGGCCGAAATGGCTGTGCTCGATGAGCGTCGCAAAGCGATGCAGGCCTTCCTCGCCGAGAGCGCGCGGGACCAGACCGTTCTCCTAGCCACCGTCACAAAGTCACTCGACAACGTCCAGACAGCTTATCAGCAGCTCGTGAACAACATCCGTGCCACCCACGAGGATTTTTCCAGCCAACGTTACGCCGACGCCGTTCGTATCAGCATGCAGGCGAATACAGGGAACTTCTACCTGGGCTTTGCCAAAGCTGGCATCGCCGGGATCGTAATCGGATTGGCCATCGGTATCGGCATCAGCCTGATCGGCGTGTTTCCTTTTGAAAAGCGCGGTCGTTGACCTCCGGTCCGCGCCTTTTCAGATCGCCTTTTCAATGCGTGCCCAACGCCGATCCTGAATTCAAGGAATGGTATTCGCCCACCCTCGGGCGGATACTGTTCGCGTTGCTGCTGGCGCTGGGCGGCTTCTGGCTTCCGCAGGAAGTCCCGCTGGTCTGGTATCCGCTCAATGAACCGGGCGACGACATCCTGTATTTGGAAATCAAATGCGCCGCCGACGGGGAAGGCGACGTCAAGATCTACGAGAACCTCACCCACGGTATCAACGAACTTGATACGATTTCGTGGCCCATCGCCGCCTCGGAGAACACCTACACGTATGTTTTCCCACTGCCCGACGCACCGATCACTGAGCTGCGATTGGACCCACCGGCCAAGGGCGTTGCACTGCGGGTCGACAACCTTCGCATCACAGATCGTCGCGGCAAAGTGATCCGACAATTCCCCCGTGATGCGATCGTGCCGCAGCACCAGATCGCGTCCCTTAACTCCACTCCGTCCGGATGGGAGATCCGATCCACCGCAGATAGCTTCGATCCTTATGCGCGCATCGAGATCGGTGCTCCCATCGTTGCGAGGGAGATGACGCCTCGCAACGCCCTCCGCTGTGCGCTCTCCAGCGGTTATCTTGCCGGCATGCTCTGGCTGATCCTACTCGCCGTGCTGTTCACCTTTTGGCGTCCACACTCCCTCAAAGACGCCGGAGTTCACCTCGGTTACATGGCGTTGCTGGCGGGGGCATTTGCGTTGGTCGGTAACCGCGGATTGATCCGCAACTCGTGGCATTATTCTCAATTCACTCCGCCGCCGCCCTCCGCGAACGTCCATATGGAAATGGACCTCACGACCTCGATCGGCAATCAGGCCCAGATTTTTTGGGACACCGGTAATGGCATCAGCGAAGCCGACAGCCATCGTGCCACCCTGACGCCTTCGCCCAACCTGCAAACCCTCTATTTTCCCCTGCCTGCTGCTCAGCTCAACGGCCTGCGGTTGGACCCTGGCGACGAGGCGGGCTCGATTTCCATCAGGGAAATCCGGATTGTTGACGACCAACGCGTCGTGCGTGAGGTGCTGGATCTGAAAGCGCTCACGCCAGCCCACGACATTGCCGAAGCAGCCATCGAAACCAGCTTCTTCCGGCCGCTGAAAATCGTGACCACCGCCGGAGCCACCGACCCCGTTCTGTTGTTTTCGGACGAGGCCGTTGCCCAAATCAACCGCGCAAAAGCTTCCATCGCGCCGCCCCCTTAAGTCCTGGCTCCGGCCACTTTTCTGCTGGCAGCTTTTCGTCCGCGCTGTTGCCTGCTGGAAACATGTCTGAATCAGCGCCCAGCCCACGCGAGGATGTCGCCATCGAATTGCGCGGCGTCAGCAAAGCCTATTCGATCTGGAGCAGCCCTTCCGCGCAGCTGCTCACCCCCCTTGCCCGCAAACTCGGCTTCAAGACCGATCCCAAGGAGGGACGCAAATTCATCGCCGTCGATACTGTCGATCTGCGCATCCACCACGGCGAGTGTCTCGGCATCGTCGGCCGCAACGGCGCCGGGAAAAGCACCCTTTTGCAGATGATCGCCGGCACGCTCACACCGACCACCGGCACCATCGCTGCCAGCGGTCGCATCGCAGCGCTGCTCGAACTGGGCAGCGGGTTCAACCCTGACTTCACCGGCCGCGAAAACGTTCATCTGAATGCCGCCATTCTGGGCATGTCGAAAGAGGAGATCGCCGCCCGATTCGAAGCCATCGTCGATTACTCCGGCATTCGCGAATTCATCGACCAGCCGGTCAAAACCTACTCCAGCGGCATGACCGTGCGGCTGGCCTTTGCGGTCTGCGCTCACGTCGACGCCGACATCCTGATCATCGATGAAGCGCTCGCGGTCGGCGACGCCCGTTTTTCGATGAAGTGCTTCGCCACGCTCAATCAATTCATCCAGTCGGGCAAAACCGTCATCTTCGTTTCCCACAGCACCAACGCCGTCAAAAATCTCTGCAACCGCGCCATCCTGCTCGAACGCGGTCGACTGTTGCTCGAAGGTGATCCCAACGATGTCGTGAACATCTACTCCAAGCTGATCGCCAGTCCCGACGGCGAAGAGGCGGTCAAAGACGATATCGCGGCGATTCGCGACAAACGCCCCACGGACACGCCTGACGACGAATCCTCTGTCCCCGTGCAGGATGATCTGACGAAGAACGAAGAAACCACTCACCACAAAGGCACCTTGCGACTGCTGGTTGAAGAACGCTCTCACCTGCAGTTGGCCGACAAGGAATACGCTTACGGCGGCAAGCGCGGACACATCGAGTCGGTGCTTCTCTGCAACGACCGCAACGAACCTCGGCTCGACTTCGAAGCGGGAGACCACGCCCGCCTGCACATGGTCTGCGCCGCCTTTGAAGACATTCCCGCCCCAATCTACGCGATCACGATCAAAGACGTGCGGGGGCAGGAAGTCTTCGGCACCAACACCTATTTCCGCGACGAAACGCCTCCGTTGGTCAGAGGCGGAGAAAAAACGCATGTTTCCATCCGTATCCGGCTGAACCTCATGCCCGGCGTGTATTTCATTTCACTCGGCTGGGTCGAACTCATCGGCGGCGAAGTCGATGTCGTCCAACGCCGCTATGACGTGATCCGCATTGAAATGACTGCCCAGGATCAGGCCTTCGGCATCGCACACTGCGAGACCGAGAGCGCGGTCGAGCCCGTCCCCGCCGCGGCGTCCTCATCGGCATGACTTCCATCCGCTTCGAGTATCAAGGCGTTCCACGGGAACTGCCCGGCGGCGAACTGTTTCGCCTGGCCAATGCCGAGGGCTTCATCGACACCCCGGCGTCAGACCTGCGCCAGATCATCACAGCGGTCGAATCCGGTGAACCTTGGCGGGAGGTTGTGGAGTCCCGCTATCGGCAGGAAAATCCTTGGTTGGCCGACATTGTCACCTCACCGCTTCGCACCAGCTTCTTCACCGATCTGCTGCCGACGACTCCTGGAGTGGCTCTCGATATCGGCGGGGGCTGGGGACAGATTTCCCGGCCGCTGGCCTCTTCCGGCTGGCAGGTCGCCGCGCTCGAACCCGGACGCGAACGGCTCGACTTCATTCGTGCCAGCGCCCGGCAGGACGAAATCGACCAGCGTATCTGTTTTTTTAATACGAATTACTTCGAGACCCGATTCCAAACGCGGTTCGATCTTTGCCTGTGCATTGGCGTCCTCGAATGGGTGGGCGCCTTTCAGGACAACGACGATCCGCTCGCGTTGCAGCGCCGCTTCCTGCGCAAGGTCCGCGAGGAACTCACTGACGGCGGCACATTCATTCTCGGCATCGAAAACCGAACCGGACTCAAGTATCTGCTCGGCTGTCCCGACGATCACATCGGCGTCACCGGCATCGCGTTGCTGCCGGGCGCGCTCGCCCGGCGACGTTACCGGGAGGAACATGGCCAGGAGCTCAAGAGCTTCACTTACACCGACGCGGAACTCACCGCGTTGCTCCGGGAAGCAGGGTTCACCGCCATCGAGTTTTTTGCCGCCCTGCCCGACTACAAGCTCCCGCAGACCGTTGTTTCGCTCCAGGACAACGGCGGTGCCTTCAATCGCGGCATGTTGAGCGGCGAACTTTTCCGCCCCGAACACAACGGCTACAACGGTCAACGGCTTTCCGTCGCCGAACAGGACAGCCTCCAGGGCACCTACGCCTCCCTTGCGATGCAGGGCATCGCCCACCACTTCGCCCCCAGCTTCTTCGTGCGGGCCAGCTAAGGCGACACCTCATGCCGCATGACCTCGCTGAAGCTCTGACCGAATGCGCTCGCCAACTCAGTTGGTCGGGCCCGCGGATCATCGCCCGTCCCGAAGGCAACCGGGATCGCCGTCCGGAAGACCGCCGCGAACACCTCATCGTCGAGGTTCCCGACAAAGGAACCTTCAAGCTCACCATTGGCGCCGATCTTGCCGCCGTCCACGACTCACACGAAGCACTCGCCACGGCATTTCCTGGTCTGATTCCTCGCCCGGTCGCGTTTGTATCGGCCCATGACCGGGACATTCTGGTGCAGGAAGCCGTTGCGGGGGAATCGCTCGAATCGTGTATCGGAAATCTGGCTACGCTTACCTCAGTGCTCCCGGCTTGGTCGACCCTCGTGAGAACTCTCACCCACTCCCGCCGCCCGTCGACCTCCGCAGCGTGGCAAACGGAATGGGCACTCTGGGCCGAACGCTTTTCTGCTCTCCCAATCTGGGTAGCACACGAACGGCCCGCCCTCGCCGCATTATTGGAGGAATTACGCGAACACCTCGAAGAGGAAACCGGCGACACTCCTGCCACCGCGTGGACGAATGGCGACTTCACGACCAATAACATTCTGATCGGAACCGATGGCCGCCCCCAGTTGCTTGATGCCGAGTTTGCCGCCGCCACGCACTTTTATGCCGAAGACCATGCGAGGCTCGCCGCACTTTCCCCGACGTTTGCCGCGCATCCCGGACTCCTGGGACTGTTTGCGCAGGCTCCTTCCGCGGCGGTGCAGTTGTTTTTCCAACTCCGTCAACTCTGGCTCGAATGCCGACAAAACTCCCCCGCCTACTGTGAGCGCATCGCGCTGCCGCGAAAGGCTGCCATTCTTGAGCAGCGATCCCATCGCGTCCACGCCGCTGATCCCAACGTCGCGATCCCGCAGCACGCTTGCACCGACTCGCAGCTATTCCTGCCGACACCCGCCGGGTGGAATGAAAGCTGTTCGCGACGCCTGAGAATTCTGACCGGGAAACGCCAGCTCGTTTGTTTTCCGCTTCGTTCGTTGATCGGGCAAATCCGCTGGGACCCGTGGGCATCGTCGGAAAACGGCATCCTGCACTCCCTGCGCATCGTGACCGCATCCGGCCGAAATCTCGACGCCTTGCCGCAAATTCAATCGCCCAATATCACGCTCAAAAAACTGCCGGACGGGAGCCTGCAACTTGGTCCGAAGGACAACGACCCGCAGCTTCTTGTAACCTTGCCCGAAGAAGCCACCTGGCTCGCCGCGGAACTTGAAGTTTCCTCCACGACTATTCCTAGTCCTTCGCCGTGCTGACATTTCCTCATCCGCTTTCCCATCCCGTCTGCCAGGGCTTCCTGGAGACGGGAGAATGGGGAACCGTTGGCGCGACTCCGCTCATCCTGCGCGGCTGGGTATTTCTCACTTCAGGGCAGCCGTGGCACCAGCTCCAGGTGCTGGTCGGCAACCGACTTCTGGCCTCGACCGCCCCTCAAACTCGACCCGATGTGGGCGCCGCGTTTGTCCAATTCGCATCGGCGTCCGCCAGTGGTTTTTCCTTTCACCTACCAGTGATGGAAATGACGAGTCCGCTCACGCTGCGACTAATCGGCGACGAAGGCGTTGCGCTGGATATCGCGCAGTTGCTCCCTCACCAGCTTCCCGGTCGTAGCGCCCTGCTTCCCGAACGTCCGGACTGGGTGGCTCACCGGTCGACGTCGGGAGATGAATCCGGTTCAGCGATCCCCCTTGAAATCAGCTTCAGCTTAGTCATCCCGGTCTTTGATCCCGAACCCGCTGAATTGCAGGCCTGCCTGGACTCAGTCCGAAGCCAAACCCATCCTCACTGGGAAGCCTGCCTCGTCGACGATGGCTGCCGCAGCGCCGAGGTGCTCGCGATGTTGGACGACTACGCGCAAGCCGATCCGCGGTTTCGTGTCATCCGGTGCCCTGAAAATGAAGGCATCGGGCGCGCCACCAATCGCGGCATAGCCGCCGCATCACATCCATGGATCGGTTTCGTGGATCACGACGACTGCCTGCTGCCGCACGCGCTCGCCCGCATCGCCGCAACGATCACAGAACACCCGGCCACGGAAGCAATTTTTTCCGACGAGGAAAAAATCGACGTCGACGGCACGCCGCGCACGCCATTCCTCAAACCGGGCTGGTCCCCTGTGCTTCTTCGCGGCGTGATGTATGTCGGTCACTTTCTGTGCGTGCGCAAGGACCGGGTGCTCGCCTGCGGCGGAATCGATCCGGCCTTCGACGGCGTGCAGGACTACGAATTCATGCTGCGCCTGACGGAAACCGGTGCGCAGGTCAGACACCTGCCCGAAGTCCTGTATCAATGGCGAATGGGGGCACGCAGCTCCGCCCTTGTCGGCAACATCAAGGGCGACATGGACCGCAAACAACAGCAGGCGGTCGCGGCCCACCTGCAACGCATTCGACACCCCGGCGTGGCCCACCCGCTGGGACGACATCGCATCAGTATCGATCCTCCGGATACATTTGTCGCGCCGGCTCACATCGAGATTGCCATGCAGGATGGCATTACCGCTACCGACGTCTCCGAAAACGTCCATGACTCCACCATCGTGATTCTGCGCGAAACGAGTGCGCCCGGCACCACGCTGTCACCGGATGATCTGCGGCGGC
>CBINJL010000021.1:0-13554 GCA_966250925.1 uncultured Opitutus sp.
TCCTCGTTCAGTGTCGTCCGGGAACAGGGCGGAGAAATCGCCGCGCACCAGAATGCGGCCATCGGGCTGCACCGCGATCTCGCGCACCGTGCTGTTGGGCGTGGGATCGAAGTCCGCGTCGAGCGTTCCGTCGGCGTTGATGCGCGCGAGGTAGAAGACGTCGGCGTCCTCGTCCGCGATCGCTTTGCCATCCTCATCTTCGTCGCCATCACCGTCATCGTCGTCGTCTTCGTTGTCGGTGAGCTTGGTGAACAAGGTGAACGCACCACCGACGAGCAGTTTGCCGTCGGGTTGCAGCTCCAGGTCGTAGACATCGCCATTGGGCGCCGGATCAAAATCCTCGTCGATCGTGCCGTCGGTGTTGAAACGCGCCAGGCTCGCCCGCGAATAGGACGTCTCGTCGATCGTCACGGTCGAGAAGTCGCCGCCGATCGCCACACGACCATCGGCATAAACCTGAATGGTGCGCACGTCGGAGTTGGGGCGAATCTTGAAACTCTTGTCCATCGTGCCGTCGGCATTGAGCCGGGCGATGTAGGGCTGCAGCGTATCGTCGTCGGTCGCACCGTCGCCGTCGTCGTCATCGCCTTCACCGTCGTCGACGCTGAAGAGCCGAAAGCCGCCACCGATGAGAATCTTGCCATCGCTGAGCAGCGCCACCGTCGCGACGGAAGCGGTGGGCTTCGGTGCAAAACTCGTGTCGAGCGTGCCGTCCGCATTGAGGCGCGCGACATACGACTGGGTCGTGCCGCCGACCGTGGTGAAAGTGCCGACGATCACGATGCGCCCGTCGGACTGCACCACCAGTTCGGTCACAGTGCCGTTGGGGCTGGGCCGGAACGTGGTATCGAACGAACCGTCGGGCAGCATTCGCACGAGGTTCGACCCGGTCGCGCCGGTGGTGTGCGTAAAGGCACCGGCAATCAGCACCGCGCCGTCGCTTTCACGCACCATCGCATAAATCGATCCCGAGAGCAGCGCGAGCGAGCTGTAATCGAAACCGGGCAGGTCGCGGCCGTTGCCATCGAGCCAGGCCACGCTGCTGCGTAACGTGCCCCAAATGCCCGTCTGCACGCGGTCCATCAAGGCGTTGACCGCGCCGTCAGTGCGAAGTGGATACGACAGGTCGACGCTGCCATCGGCTTCAAACCGCGCGACGTTCACGTTGTCGGTGCCGACGATGTCGCTGAATTTTCCGCCGGCGACGACCGCACCGTCCGATTGCAGGACCAGTGCGCTCACGTAGCGGTCGGCCGACACCGCCGCATGCGGTTGCCAGCTCAGATCGACGCCGCTGCTCGTGTCGTAACGCAACAACGGCGGCGACGTGAGCAACGTTTCCCCGTTGGGCGCATAGGCTGTGGTGAAGGAGCCGCCGATCCAGATCTCGCCGGCGTCGCCGGGCGTGAAGGTAATCGCGGTGCCGCTCACCTGCCAGTCGAGCGTCGTGTCGCGGCTGCCATCGCTGTTGAGCCGGATCAGGCCCACCGCCGCCTCGGCATCCGCATCAGCGTTAGCCGCGTAGTGCGCGAAAGCGCCGCCGATCAAAATGTCGCCGTCCTCGAGCACGCGCAGCACCATCACCGTGCTGTTCAACTGCGGCTTGAATCCGGTGTCGAGGGAGCCGTCGGACTTGAACCGCACCAGACACAGGCGGTCCGCATCGTCATCCGTTTCCTCGTCGCCGTCATCGTCATCGCCTTCGCCATCGTCGGCGCCGATGATCGTGAACGCTCCGCCCACCACGATGTCACCATCGGACTCGACCGCGATCGCCTGCACGGTGCTGTTCAACACCGGCGCAAATTTATCGTCGACCGTTCCGTCGGTCTCCAGACGTGCGATGTAGTAACGCGTGTCGGCGCCCATGCTGGTGAAAGCGCCGCCGACCAGCAGGCGTCCGTCGGCCTGTTTGGTCATCGCATAGATCGCACCGCCGCCGCCCGGATTCCAGTCTTCATGAATGGTGCCGTCGGTCAGCACGCGAGCGAGATAGTAGCGATAGGTCGGCTCGTAATCATCGTCGGCCGTATCTTCGTCGTAGTTCGGCGAAAAGGTGGTGAACGCGCCGCCGACAGTCAGGCTGCCGTCGGCCTCCGCCAGCATGGTGTAGATCGCGCCGTTGGGCTGGGGATCAAAACTCTCGTCGAGACTGCCGTCGGGATTAAGCCGTGCGAGGTAGCGTTTGGTTTCCTCGCCGATGGTGGTGAAGGAACCGCCGATGATGAGTTTGCCGTCGGCCTGCAGCACCATCGTCGCGACCGCGCCGTTCAGTTCCGGTTGGAAGTCCGGATCAATCTCACCATCGGCGCGCAGCAGCGCGAGGTAGCGACGATTCTGTCCGCCCAGACTGGTGAAGGAACCGCCCACAAAAAGCGCGCCGTCGGAACGGCGGACGGTCGTGCGGATCGTGGCCGCGGAACCGGGCACGAACGCGGCCTCGACGCGACCGTTTTCCAGAATCCGCGCCGCGTAGTAGCGGGCCAGCGAAACACCGGTGATCGAATCAGTCAGCGAGGTGAACGCCCCCCCGATGAGCACACCGCCATCCTCCTGCAGCGCGATGGCGTTGACCGTGCTGTTGGGGTTGGGCCGGAACGACGTATCGACTGTTCCACTACGATAAAGCCGGGCCAGTCGCGCCGCGCTGTAGGTTGAACCCGCGGCATAGGGCAGGAAACGATCAAAATCGCCGCCAACCAGAATCGTGCCCGCATGCTCCACCGCCAGTGCGGTCACGCGACCGTCGGGTCGCGGATGAAAATCGGTATCGCGCACGCCGCTGGGCGAAAGTCGCGTGAGGAAAAGCTGCTGCGCCTGAGCGCTGTCAGCGGAACCGGCGAACTTGAGGAAGTCGCCGCCGACCAGGATCGAGCCATCGACCTCGATGGCGAGGGCACGCACGAGGTTGTCGGCGCCAACGGCAAACGCGGCGTCGCGTTCGCCCGCCGCGGTGAGGCGCACGAGGCGTTGCGCCGCCACGCCGTCGACCGTGGTGAAGGCGCCGCCGGCGACGATGCGGCCGTCGCGCTGCACCGCGAGCGTCAGCACGTCGTGGTTGAACACCGGATCGAAACCGGCATCGAGTGTGCCGTCGATGCGCAGTCGGGCGAGTCGCGACTGGGTTTGCGCGGCCGCATCCGGCGCGTTGCGCACGGTGAGGAAATTGCCGCCGACGAGAATGCCGCCGTCCGGGGCGATCGCGACGGTTTCCACCGCATCGCGCCATTTTTCCTGGCCTTCAAACTGCGGCGCGAAACTCCGATCGATGGCGCCGTTGGGCAGCACGCGGGCGAGACCGAGGCGCGGCAGAGACTCGCCGTTTTCGATCACTTCGGCAAAACCACCGCCGACCACCAGCCGGCCCTGGTCGTCGAGGGCGATGGACTTGATCGGACCGGAAAACTCCGGCGCGAAACCGGCGTCGAGTGAACCGTCGCCGTGAAAACGAACCAGCCGCGAACGCGTGGCCGGCGCACCGACGTAACCGGGATGCACCCGGGTGAAACGGCCGGCCAGCACGATGCCGCCATCGGGCAGCACCAGCACGTCATGGACCCAGCCGTCGAGATTGGGATCGAAGCCGTCGGGTTTGTTCTGCGCGGCGACCAGCGTCGCCAGCATAACGATTGCGCCGAGGCCCGCGAGGGCGCGACGCGCATTGCCAACAAGAAAGGAAATCATGATCAAAAATTCGAATTGGAGCGTTCGTGTTTTCAGAAGCGCGTGCTGATGCCGAAGCGCATGCCCAGGCCGCTCCCGACCTCGGCGTTCGACTGACGGCCGCCGACTTCGAGACTGAGTTCCTCGTCGAAGTCTTCGTAGTAGGCGCTGGCGAAGAAGGAGGTGCGTTCGTTGAGCAGCCACTCGGCGTCGACGCTGCCGAAGAGGCCGGCGTAGCTCTCGACCTGCACGTCGCTTTGCTCGCTCACTTCATCGGTCGAAGTCTCGGAATCGATGACCAGTTTTTCGTTATACCGCATCGAGAGTCCGAGCAGGGTAAAGGTGCCGCCGCCGCTGAGTTTGAGTGAAATGTTCTTGATCGGCTCCCAACGCACCCACGGTCCGCTGCGCAAAGTGAAGTAGGCGCCGTCCACCTGCCAGAACCCCTGGATCTCGGCCCCGTCGGCAATCGTCTGCACGGTGCGATCGATCGGACGCGCGCCGAGCAGCGTGGTGTTGTCCACCTCATAGGTGTAGGTGATGCCGTCCTCGCCCACGATGGTAACGGTCGTGGTGGACGGACCGGTGTAGCCCTCGATGGGATTGCCGTCGTCGTCGACACCGTCCTCATCGTAGTCGACCGGCGCCGGCGCACCGTTGAGCGAATAAGTGTCGGTCGTGATGATCAGATCAGCCGTGGTCGAACCACGATGCTTGGCGTTGACCCGCGACAGTCCCCAGCCGCCGAGCCAGCCCATTTGCAGCTCGCGGCGGCGCGGCGTGCGCCAGCGGCCGAATTGCCAGAGCAGGCGGCTGTATTCCATGTCCGGCATGACGCCGGCGGTCGATTCCGCATGCACGGTCGCGTCGTTGGGCGTCGAGGCGTAGGCGTGAAACATGATGCCGCTGCCGTCGTCCGTGATCTGGTCCGCCTTTTCGTAACTCCAGGTGTTGGTCATGCCGTCGCCAAGCTGCTCGGAGTTGCCGGCGCCGCGTTGATCGAGACTCACGTAGCCGTCGGCATAAACGCGGTTGGCGAATTCCGACGGATCATCCTCGTCGAATGGCGTCGTGATGGTGCCGAGATTGGAAAACGTCACATTCGCCCGGCCGACAAACCGCATGCTGACCGAGAACTCGTTGTAATACGGACTGACGAGGAGGTAGTCGGGCAGCGCCCGCGCCATGGTGGCCAACCGGTCTTCCTGGGCCGGAGGCGGATCTTCCGCGACCTGTTGGGCGGCGGCCGAGGTGAGCAGGCCGCACAACGCCAGCAATTGGCGGCCGACCGGGATAAATCGAGGATTCGCGACAAACATGAGAGCGGAGTATGACCTGCGTTTTTTTCCTCTCGGGGGAACTTGTGGACGAAACCGCCACGGGCCGGGACGAGTCCGGTGCGGCCGGGGATGAATCGGGGTGGATTTGTCATCGACGGCCGTAACCGCTGGCCAAACCGGACGTAACCGGGATCGAAGCCGCGGCGTCTCGGCCCAACTTAAACGAACATTCGGCACCCGCCGCGGTCATACCGCGCCCGCCGTCTCCACCACATGACCCGACTCCAGCCCACTTCCGCCGAACCGACCGCGCAAACGCCGCGCGCCGTGGGCTGGTTCACGGGCCTGCTGGTCATCACCACACTCGTGGCCGGACTGGTGTTTTCCTGGCCGCTGCTGCGTTTCATCGAGCTCGATGTCGCCACCGCCGCGGCCATCGTGCTGCTGGGCTGGGGACCGTGGGCCGTCCTGGTCGCGGCGATCATCGCCATCGCCTGGTTTGCGCCGGTGGATCACCGCACCTGGCAACGCTCTCTACCGCTGCATCTCGCCGCCTGCGCGAGTCTTACCTTCGGCGTCTATCTGCTGTCCGATGTCCTGGACCCGTTCGGTTTCCGTCCACGCGGACCAGTCAACGTGCGGTTTGTCCCCGGACCGGAAGCGCTCCCGCCGCCGCCGGAAGATCCGTCGCCGGCCTCGGCTTCAGCCTCGGCCACACCCGCGCCACCACCTCCGCCGGGGTTTCGCGTTTCCCGCCTGCAGCCCGGACCCGACGCCGGACCGAACTTCGCCGGCGGCCCCTTCGGATTTGCGCATCCGGAGCCCAACCAACTCGCGCGCATGTTGTTGGCACGATCGTTTCGCTCCGGGTTTATTCTGCCGATTTACCTGCTGGTCGTCGCCGCCACCCAGGCGTTTCGCAATCATCGCCACGCCGTCGCCACCGAGCGCCAGGCGGAACGTTCGCAGCGCCAATTCGAACAGGCCCGGCTGTTCGCCCTGCAAAGCCAGCTCCAGCCGCATTTTCTGTTCAACACCCTCAACACCATCACGTCGTTCGTGGAGGAAAAGCCGCGCGCGGCCGAGGAGATGTTGTGCACCCTGAGCGCGTTGTTGCGCCGCGTGCTCACCCTTTCGGAACAGACCGAAATCCCACTCGCGCAGGAGTTGGAACTCGTCGACCTGTATCTCGATATCCAGCGCCAACGTTTCGCCGAACGCCTGGAAGTGCGCCGCACCATCGATCAACGTTTGCTCGATCGGCCGGTGCCGCCGCTGCTGCTGCAGCCGATCGTCGAAAACGCCATCCATCACGGTCTCAGCCGTTCCACCGCTCCCGCCTGCATCGAACTGCGCGTCGAGGAAATCAATCACCGCCTGCGTCTCTCGGTCATTGATCATCACCATGTGGCCACCGGCGCCGAAACCACCCCGCGGCCGCGCGAAACCCATCACGGCGTCGGCCTGCGCAATCTCGTCGACCGACTCGCCACGCTCTACGGCGACGCCGCCGAACTCCATGCCCGCCCGCGGCTCGACGGCGGCCACCTTACTGAAGTCAACCTGCCGCTGCGTCCGCCGCCGCCGGCCCCTTCCCCGCTCGTCCCATGCGTGTCCTGATTGCCGATGACGAAGCCCCCGCGCGCACCCGCCTGCGCCGGTTGCTTGAAAACGAATCCGACGTCGAAATCGTCGCCGAAGTCGAACACGGCGAAGCCGCCGTCGAAGCCGCGCTCGATCTGCGCCCGGATCTGCTGTTTCTCGATGTCGAGATGCCCGCCCTCACCGGCATCGGCGTCATGCAGCAACTCCTGCAGGTCTGGCGTCCCAAATTCATTTTCACCACCGCGCACGCCGAACCCGCCGTCGAAGCCATCGACCTCGAAGCCACCGACTATTTGCTGAAACCCTATTCGCGGGTGCGTTTCAGCACCGCGCTCCGCCGGGCCCGTCGCACGGCCGAATCTGCGCCCCCTTTTGCCGAAGCGTCGACCACGCCCCCGACCCCCGCAGCCACAGCAGGCGGCGAAACCGACCGATTCCTCATTCGTTCCGGCACCGGTTATCTCGTCGTTCGCGCCACCGAGATCGTTTCGATCCAATCGGCGGCCAACTACGTCGTCCTGCGCACCGCGACCGGCAAACACGTGTTGCGCCGGACCTTGCGCCAGATTGAAAGCGAACTTTGCCCGCGGGCCTTTTACCGGACTTCGCGCTCAACGCTCGCCAATCTGCACGAGGTGCGCGAAATCAAACCCACCCGCAACGGTGCGCACGTGCTGGTCTTGAGCGATGGCAGTGATCTTCCCCTGACCACCGGCCTGCGCGAACTCGAGCAGCGCCTGCGCGGCTTGCCGCAAAAATCGTAAGGGATCGCCGCGGCGCGGACGTATCACGTCCGCATGAGTTCAGGTCGCCGTTCCGCCCTTCCGTTGTTTTTGCTCGTCGCCGCCGCGTCGGCGGCCCTCGGTTTTTTCGCCGCCCGCGCGTCTCGCTCAGACCACCCCGCAGCGGTGTCTGGAGCGGGTTCCGTCGCCGCCCCGGAGCGCAAGATCCGGTTCTACCAAAGCCCGATGCATCCGTGGATCACGTCCGATGCACCGGGACGCTGCACCATCTGCGGCATGGCGCTCGTGCCTGTTTACGAGGGTGAAGCCGGCTTCGGTGACGGCGAAACCGTCAACCTTTCCGCCGCCACCGCCGCCGTCATCGGAGTCGAAACCAGCACCATCCGCGAAACCGACCTGACCCGCACGTTGCGCGTCAACGGCACCTTCGAAACCGACCATACCCGCCATCGCGTGCTCTCCGCCCGCGTGCCCGGACGCATCGAGGAACTCTTCGTCGATCAGGTCGGCATCCCGGTCCAGGCCGGCCAACCGCTGGCGAAACTTTACAGTCCGGCCCTGCTGACCGCGCAACGTGTCTATCTCGAACGCGTCGCGGTCGGCCCGTCCGCCATCGCGGCGTCGGAAGTATCGGCGGCCCGCGAACGACTGCTCGATCTCGGCGCCGAACCCGAAGACATCGCCCGTCTCGAACGCACCAAGGAACTCGACGCCACCGTGACGGTGCGCGCCCCGTTTGCCGGCACCGTCATCAGTCGCGGTGAAAAGGCCTACGCCGGCGCCTACGTCAATGAAGCCGAGACCCTGTTCGAAATCGGCGATCTGTCCGCTCTCTGGTTTGTCTTCGACATCTACGAAAGCGATCTCGATGCCCTCGCCGTCGGTCAGGCCGCGTTGATCTCGCCCACCGGGGCCGGGAGCGAACCGTTGTTCGGCCACATCAGTTTCATCGATCCCAATCTCGATCCCGTCACCCGCACCGCCCGCGGCCGTATCGTGATTTCGAATACCTACGGAAAACTGCGCCATCGCCAGACCGCGGTCGCCGAGATCACCGTTTCACTCGGCCACCAAATGACCGTGCCGCGCAGTGCCGTGCTCTTCACCCGCCGCGAACCGACGGTGTTTGTCGCCCTGCCCGATCAGACCTACCTGCCGCGCCCGATCACCATCGGCGTGGCCAATGGCGACGTTTACGCGGTGACCGCCGGACTCGAGGCCGGCGACGAAGTCGTCACCCGCGCCGCCCTGTTGCTCGACGGCCAGGCACAGTTGGCCGCGCCGGCGGCGATGGCGCCGGAAATGCCCATGCCGGACATGGAAACGATGGACTCCGGCGCCGACATCGCGGCGCTCGAACCGCTCGTGCTGGCCGCGGCCGATGCCGCCGCCGCGCTCGGCAACGACGACCTGCCGGCCTACCTGGAAACGTTGCCCGCCCTGCACGCCGCCTGGGACGACTACGTGGCCAAAACCCCGCACGCCGCCGAAGGTCCGCTGGCCGAACTCGTCGCGGCGCTGGTCGATGGCGATTCGCTCGACGCGGTGCGCAAACCGTTCGAACCGTTCAGCACCCAAGTCGCCGATCTCGCCCGCAACGCCGGCCTGCATCGCACGGGCAAGGTGAATGTCTTTCAATGCCCCATGTCGCCCGTCCTCGGCGTCGGCCGCTGGGTCCAGCGCGACAACGAGCTGCGCAATCCCTTCTTCGGCGAAATGATGCTCACCTGCGGCGAAAAACTGGACTGAAATTGGGGCAACCACGATCCGCCCCGCTGAAACCAACGACCTCACGAATTCGAATTTTCACAGAAGGCAACGAAGCAAACTAAGTTATTGGTTTTAATATCTTTGCCGACGTCTTTGTTACCTTCGTTAGCTTCTGTAAAATTCGAAAGGTTAAGGCGATTGCTGTAAACCCATCCGCACCACCGCACTTTTGTCATGATCGACCGGCTCATCGATTGGTCTCTCGCCAACCGTTTTTTCGTCCTCTGCGGTTTCCTCGCCGTATGCGGCTGGGGCGTGGTCGCGCTGCAACGCGTGCCGATCGATGCGATTCCCGATCTCTCGGAAAACCAGGTCATCGTTTATGCCGACTGGCCGGGTCGTTCGCCGCAGGAGGTCGAGGATCAGATCACCTATCCGTTGTCGGTTGAGCTGCAGGGATTGGCGGGAGTGCGCACCGTGCGCGCGTCGTCAATGTTCGGGTTTTCATTTCTCACCGTCATCTTCGACGACGCCACCGACAATTACTTCGCCCGCACCCGCGTGCTCGAACGGCTCAACACCGTCGGAGAGAAACTGCCCGACGGCGTGACCGCCCGGCTCGGCCCCGATGCCACCGGGCTCGGCTGGGTTTACCAATACTATCTCGACGACAAGTCCGGCACGCAGGATCTCGGGCGTCTGCGCACGCTGCAGGACACGTTTGTGCGTTACCAACTCACGGCCGTGCCCGGCGTCGCCGAAGTCGCGTCGATCGGCGGTTTCGTGCAACACTACGAAATCGAAGTTTCGGCCGAAAGCCTGCGCCGCTACGGCGCCACGCTCGGCGAAGTGCTCGACGCCGTCGCCGCCGCCAACCGCAACGTCGGCGGCAAGACCATTGAGGAAAACGGCGCCGAGTTTGTCGTGCGCGGCGTCGGGTTGATCGAATCCGCCGCCGATCTCGAACTGATCCCGGTGCAGGCGCGCGCCGGCACGCCGCTGTTGTTGCGCGATCTTGCCGAGGTGCGCGTGGGCGGCGCGTTTCGGCGCGGTGCGCTCGACGTCGACGGCCGCGAAGTCGTCGGCGGCATCGTGGTGATGCGCTACGGCGAAAACGCGTATCAGGTTATTCAGGACATCAAGGAACGCATCGCCGCCATCGCGGGCGGACTGCCGGAAGGCGTTGCCATCGAACCGTTCTACGATCGCAGCGGC
This sequence comes from uncultured Opitutus sp., assembly GCA_966250925.1. Lineage (GTDB taxonomy): Bacteria > Verrucomicrobiota > Verrucomicrobiia > Opitutales > Opitutaceae > Actomonas. The sequence continues at coordinate 10,217 of CBINJL010000021.1, forward strand.
TTGATCGATCGCGCCATCGCCACGCTCAAGGGCGCGCTGACGGAGGAGATCCTGCTGGTGACGCTGGCGCACATCCTCTTCCTCTTTCACTTCCGCAGCATCCTGATCGTCACGCTGCCGCTGCCGGCCTCGATTCTGATTTCGTTCATCCTGATGGAGCGGTTCGGTATCCCGTCGCACATCATGTCGCTGACGGGCATCGCCATTTCGATCGGTGTGCTGGTCGACGCCGGCATCGTGATGACGGAAAACGTCATCCGCCACTGCGAGCAGGCACGACCGCCGCCCGGACGTGATCGATTGTCCGCCGCGCAGATTTTCGACCTCACGCGCACCGCGGCGAAACAGGTGGCCCGACCGATTTGTTTTTCGATGGGCATCATCATCCTGGCCTTCGTGCCGGTGTTTCTGCTCAGCGGACAGGAAGGAAAACTCTTTCACCCCCTCGCCTACACCAAGACCTTCGCCCTGATCGGCGCGACGCTGCTGGCGGTCACGGCAGTGCCGGTGTTTTGCACCCTGCTGGTGCGCGGACCGTTTCGACGCGAAGACGACAACGTTCTGATGCGATTCCTGCTGCGCGTCTACGATCCGGTGCTGCGGGCGGCGCTGCACCATCGTGCACTGGTGCTGGGCGGCGCGGTGGTGTTGCTCGGCACGGCGCTGCTGGTCGCATTCGGGCTGCCGCAATCCTGGAACGCCCGCCTGCCGGAAAAGGTTGCCCGCCACACCCAGGGCTTCGGGCGCGAATTCATGCCGCCGCTGGAAGAAGGCGATCTGCTGTTTATGCCGGTGCTGTTGCCGGCCACGTCGCTCAGCGAAGTGAAACGCATCATGTCGTGGCAGGACGAAGTCATGAGCCGGCATCCGGAAGTCCTGCGCGTCGCCGGAAAACTCGGCCGCGCCGACACCGCCACCGATCCGGCGCCGGTCGAAATGATCGAGACCACGATCACGTTGAAACCGAAGTCTGACTGGCGCCCCGGCGTGACCAAGGACCGCATCGTCAGCGAACTTTCCGAACTGCTCACTCAGGTGCCCGGCTACGTGCCCGGTTTTCTGATGCCGATTGAAAACCGCATCCTGATGACCAGCACCGGCATTCGCGCCCAGGTTGGGGTGAAGATCTTCGGCGACGACCTCGACGCGTTGCAGCGCAAAGCCTTCGCCGTGGAAAAGGTCATCGCGTCAATCGACGGAGCGACCGGGGTCGCGCCGTCCCGGGTGCAGGGCAAACCGTATCTGGAAATCCGGTTGCGACGCGACGAGATGGCCCGCTACGGCCTGAGCGCAGAAGACGTGTTGCGCATCGCCGAAACCGGCATCGGCGGCACCGTGCCGACGACGACCTTGAAGGGGCGCGAGCGTTGGCAGATCCAGGTGCGGCTGAGCGCGGCGGATCGGCTGGACATCGAGACCCTCGGCGATCTGCCGCTCGCCACGCCCAGCGGCGCGTTGATCCGGTTGTCGCAGGTCGCGGAAATCGTGCGCGTGCTCGGCCCCAGCGAAATCGCTTCGGAAAACGGCCGCCTGCGGGTCTTCGTGCAGGCCAACGTGCAGGGCCGCGATCTCGGCTCTTTCGTCGATGAGGTGAAGCAGCGGATCGACGCGGAAGTGATGCTCGATCCCGGCATGACATTGTCCTACTCCGGCCAATACGAAAACCAGCTCCGCGCCCGTGATACGCTGCGCATCATGGTGCCGGCGGTGATCGTAATCATTTTCGTGATGCTCACGATGACGTTTCGGTCCGCGAGCGAGGCGGCGCATGTGATTCTCGCCGTGCCCTTCGCGTTGACCGGCGGTGTATTCCTGCAGGCGTGGCTGGGTTATCCCTTCAGCGTCGCGGTCTGGGTCGGCTACATCGCCCTCTTCGGCACCGCCATCCAGACCGGCGTGGTCATGGTGGTGTATCTTAATGAAGCCGTGGCGGACGCCCGCCGCGAACGCGGTCGCGAGCTCACCCGCGCGGAACTGACCGCTGCCGTGATCTCCGGCGCGCGTCTGCGGTTGCGCCCCAAAGTGATGACAGTCGCCACCACCGTGGCCTCCCTCACCCCGCTCTTCTGGCTGGATCGCAGCGGGGTCGAAGTCATGCGCCCCATCGCCGCTCCCGTCGTCGGCGGCATGATTTCCAGTCTGCTCCACATCCTCATTGTGACCCCGGTGATCTTCCTCTGGCTGCACGGCGGAAAATCACGCCAGCCTTCCGAATCGTAACCATAACCATGTCGACCATGCCGATTCCGCCCGACTCCCACGATCCGGTTTACATGGGCATGCCGCACGAGCGGGTGCTGCGACCGCGGTTTTACGTGGCCATCGCCCTGACGCTTCCCGTTCTGCTGCTGGCCATGGGCCCCATGCTGGTGCCCGCCTGGAGATCAGGCGTTCCCGGAATGTCCCACGTAATGAACGGCTGGATACAGGCGGCGCTGACCACTCCGGTCTTCATCTGGAGCGGCTGGTTCTTTTTGCGTCGCTGGTGGCGGTCCATCAGCGAGCGGGACCCGAACATGTTCACGCTGACCGTGACCGGCACCGGGGCGGCATTTCTTTACAGCATCGCGGCGTTGCTCTGGGGCGACCGTTTTCCCGCCGCCGTGCAGACCAGTCACGGCGCGCCACTCTATTTCGAGGCCACGGCCTTCATCACCACCATCGTTCTGCTCGGACAGATTCTCGAACAGCGGGCCCACGCCCGCACCGATGCCGCCATCCGCGGTTTGATGAACCTGACGCCTCCCCTGGCTCATCGGATCGACGCTGAAGGCAACGAGACCGACGTGCCCCTGCGCGATGTTCGCATCGGCGATCGGCTGCGGGTGCGCCCCGGTGAAAACCTCCCCGTCGACGGCACGGTGTTCGCAGGCAAAGGGGAAGTTGACGAAGCAATGCTCACAGGCGAGCCCGAGCCAGTGCTCAAATCGCCCGGCGACTACGTCAATGCGGGCACGGTCAACACCACCGGCACATTGATTATCGACGCCTGCTCGGTGGGCGAAAACACCCTGCTCGCCCGCATCGTGAAACTGGTCGAAGAAGCCGCCGACAGCGAACCGCCCATCGCACGGCTGGCCGACCGCGTATCAGGAATCTTCATACCGATGGTGCTGGCCATCGCCGTCGTCACGTTCGTCGCGTGGTCGCTGGGCGGTGGGGAACAGGGCTGGTTGCTCGGCCTGCTCAATGCGGTGGCCGTGCTGGTCATCGCCTGCCCGTGCGCCCTCGGCCTGGCCACGCCAGTCTCCCTCGTCACCGGCATCGGTCGCGGCGCCCAGGCCGGGGTGCTGGTCAAGGATGCCACCGCCCTCGAACGGCTCGCCCATGCCCGTGTT
>CBINJL010000022.1:0-13345 GCA_966250925.1 uncultured Opitutus sp.
CCGGCTTGTCGAGCTTGAGCGTCGTGTCCGCGTCGACGATCCCGGGCACCTCGGGCTCGGCGCCCTGCGGCGCCGTCACCTTCTTGCGGAGGTCCTCGGCGTACTTCGCGAGCTGGACGATGTCGGGCCCCCGGAGCACGAAGTCGATCTCGGAGTTGCCGCCGCCGAGGTTGATGACCTCGTAGCCAACGGGCCGCAGCGCCGCGATCGTGCCGGCCACGATGTCGTCGACGTGGGTGAAGTCGCGCGTCTGACTGCCGTCGCCGTAAAGCGTCAGCGGAGTGCCTTCGTCGATCCATTTGATGAACCGCAGCGGACTCATGTCGGGACGACTGGCCGGACCATAAACCGTGAAGTAGCGCAGCACCGAAACGTCGATCCCGTGCAGATGGTGAAACGCATAGGCCATCGCCTCGGCCCCGAGTTTGGACGCGGCGTAAGGCGACAACGGACGGTTGACGTCGTGCGTTTCGACAAACGGCGCCGGCGCCCCCGCGTAAAGCGAAGACGACGAGGCCAGGACGTATTTGCGCACCCCGTGGCGTTGCATGGCCTGCAACAGGTTTACCGCCCCGGAAACGTTGGTCGACGCATACACCTCGGGGTGTTCGACCGAGTAACGCACGCCCGCGCGTGCAGCCAGATTGATCACGGCGTCAAACGACCAGCGTTCGAACAACCCTGCCATGGCGGCGCCATCCTCCACGTCGGCCGGGACGAAGGTGAAGTTGCCATGCGAACGTTCGCCGCCGCCGAAGGCTGAAGCCGCCGGACTGCTCCCAAGATGTGCGCCCGTGCCGCCCAGCAGACGGTCGAGCCGGTGATCCTTGAGGCGCACATCGTAGTAGTCGTTGAGATTGTCGACCCCGATCACCCGATGTCCCGCCGCGAGGAGGGCATGCGCCGTGTGCGCCCCGATAAATCCGGCGGCGCCGGTGAGGAGAATCGTTTGGGCTGTCGAGGCGGAGGAAGAAGACGCGCGATCCATGAACGGAGAACCGCAAACATTCCAACGGCCGGGCAGGAGTGTCAGTGAAAAAAGGGCCGTCGCGCACGCCGCCCCGCCACCCAGCAGGTATTTATTAACGCAAAGACCGCGAAGAGCGCAAAGGACGCCAAGCCACAACACGCCGCCTGCTGATCTTCAGGTTTCAAGTTTCCTCCTCCCCTTCGCCCCCCTCTTACTCTTTCTTCTTTATCTTAATCTTTCTCCCTGAACACGGGATACCTCGCCCCACTCCTCCGCAGCGGGCGTCGCAAGCAACGCCCCTACATTCCCAATCCCATGTAGGGGTCTGGCTCGCCAGACCCGTTTCATCTGCTCGCGCCGCAGCACCCAACGGATTTCAACGCAAAGCCCGCTAAGAGCGCGAAGGACGCAAAGCAGCGACACTCCGTGTCATCTGATCTTCAGGTTTCAGATTTCAGGTTTCCTCCTTCCATCCCGCCGCCTCCTTTTCCTCAGCGCGCGAGCTCGGCGCGCACCATCAACTCCGCCAGCGCCGCGCCTTTGGTCTGCGCCGTCCAGCCGAGTTCGCGTTGGGCTTTCGCTGCGTTCCCGCACAGGCATTCCGCATCGACCGGGCGAAAAAATCGCGGCGATACCTTCAGCACGATAGCACCCGTATCGGTGCGGTGCGCCACTTCGTTCACGCCTTCGCCTGCGAACTCCACCGGGATGTCGGCCGCGGCAAACGCCGCCTGCGCAAACTCGCGCACGGTGCAGGTTTCGCCGGTGGCGAGCACCTAGTCGGCGGCAGCATCCCGCTGCAGCATGCGCCACATGGCGTCGACGTAGTCCTCGGCGTAACCCCAGTCGCGTCGGCCGTCGAGATTGCCGAGCTCGATCACCCCGCCCTTGTCGGTCGCGATGCGCGCGACGCCGAGGCTGATCTTGCGGGTCACAAAGTTTTCTCCACGTCGCGGCGACTCGTGATTGAAGGCAATGCCGTTGCAGACAAAGAGCCCGTGTGTTTCGCGGTAGATGCGCCCGAGATGGGTGGCGAAGACTTTGGCCGCCCCATACGGATTGCGTGGCGCCACCGGCGTGGATTCGTCCTGCGGGCCGTGAGACGGCGCACCGAAGATTTCCGAACTCGCGGCCAGATACACCCGCGCCGGCGTCTGCAATTCGCGCACGCTTTCGAGCAGGTGCAGCGCGGCCATCCCGTTTTCCAGACACGTCACCTCCGGCAGTTCCAGACTCAGCCCGACGTGACTCTGCCCCGCCAGATGATAGATCTCATCCGGCTCGATCTTGTGCAGCAGGCGGTGAAACGACGTGACGTCGTTCAACTCACCGTAGTGCAGCACCAACCGGCCGTCCGCCAGATTCTCCTCGGTGCGCAGGTGATCGATGCGGCTGCGGTTGTAGGCGCTCGCGCGGCGCACGAGACCGTGCACCGCGTATCCATTTTTCAACAACAACTCCGCCAGATATGATCCGTCCTGCCCGGTGATGCCGGTGATAAGCGCCTTCTTCATTTTGGAAAGAAATACCCTCGGCACTCGGAAACCGGCTGTCAGCGTTTTTTAACGCAAGGTCGCGATGGCCGCAACGGTCGCCAGGACAGCCTTTGCGTTCCGTTGCGCCACGGCGCCTTTGCGTCAATGCTCCCGGCGGAACCGCGTCTGCACTTCCGCCAGCGGGCGGGTGTTGAGCACGTGCTCGGCGCGCAGGCCGCCTTTGCGGGCGGCGTTGATGCCGGCGGCGACGTGTTCGAGGCCGGCGCATTCGTGGGCGTCGGGATTGATCGCGCAAACCAGTCCGCGCTCGGCCGCCTTGCGCCACCAGCGCCAGTCGAGGTCGAGTCGCCAGGGGCTGGCGTTGAGTTCGATGATGGTCTCGTTGGCGATGGCGGCATCGATGATTTTGGCCAGATCGACTTTGCTCGCTTCCCGCCGCAGCAGCAACCGGCCGGTGGGATGCCCCAGCATGGTGACATGCGGGTTCTCGATCGCGCGGATGATGCGGCGTGTCATGTCGTCCTCGCTTTGGCCGAGGGCGTTGTGCACCGACGCGACGACGTAATCGAGTTGTGCCAGCACAGCGTCAGCGAAGTCGAGCGTGCCGTCGGTGAGAATATCGACCTCACTGCCGGCGAAGACGTGCACCTTGAATTTGCCTGCTTCGTTCTGGGCGCGGATTTCGGCGATCTGCTTGCGCAACCGTTCCTCGTCGAGCCCGTTGGCCTGATAACTCGCCTTCGAATGATCAGCGATGCCGAGATACTCCCAACCCAGCTTCTCCGCCGCCGCCGTCATCTCGGCCAACGTGTTGCGACCATCGCTGGCCGTGGTGTGGTTGTGAAAGGCGCCACGCAGATCGCTGAGCTCAATCAAGGCGGGCAGTTGGTCGTTTTCCGCCAGTTCGATTTCGCCCAGGCCTTCGCGCAACGCCGGCGGCACGAAGGCGAGACCGAGATGCCGGAACAGGTCCGCCTCATCCTGCACAGTGACACTCTCGCCGCGCTCCGCCTTTTCCTTCGCCGTGCCTTCGCCCTTGGCCGGCACAAGGCCCCATTCGGAAAGACTCAGGCCGCGTTCGAGCGCGCGCTGACGCAGGGCAACGTTGTGATCCTTGGAGCCGGTGAAGTGATGCAGCGCGAACACGAACTGGTCGGGCGGCACGATGCGCAGGTCGGCCTGCAGCCCGCTCTCGAAGCGCACGCTCGACTTGGTCTCGCCGCGCGCGGTGACTTCCTTGACTTCGGGCAAGGCGCAAAACCACGCCATGACCGGCTCCGGTTCGCGTGAGGCCACGATGAAATCCAGATCGCCCACCGTTTCGAGTCCGCGCCGCAGACTGCCGGCCGCCTCGGCCCGCTCGACTTCGGGACGTTCGCGCAAGCCCGCCACGATGGGCTGCGCCACTTCATGGGCCAGCCACCACAAGTGGCGTTTGCCGTAAGCTTCGCGGTTGCGGATGCCCTCGGCGATCTTCTCCTGCGACTTGGCGCCGAAGCCGGCGAGCTCGGCCACCTTGCCCTCGGCGCAGGCTCGGGCCAGCGCCTCGATGGTGTCGATGCCGAGCTTGTCGTGCAGCGTCTTGATCTTCTTCGCGCCGAGTCCCGGCACCTCAAGCATGTCAACCAGCCCCGGCGCGATCGAGGCCTGCAACTTGTCGAAAAACTCCAGTCGCCCGGTGGCATGCAGTTCACCGATTTTTTGGGCCAGCGCCGTGCCGATGCCCTTGACCGAATCGAGTTTTCCCTCGGCGACCAGCCGTGTGAACTCGTCAGTTTCGATCGATTCGAGCACCCGCGCGCCCGCGCTGTAGGCGCGGATCTTGAACGGATTTTCGCCCTTCAATTCGAGCAGCACCGCGATCTCTTCCAACACCTCCGCGATCTCGTTCTTGGTCATGCAGGGAAGGAACCACGAAACCCGCGAAACACACGAAAAAATCCTGTGTCCGCTTCGCGACAGGAACGGTGCGCCTGCAGGCGGGCAGCCTACCCGACCACCATTTTCAACGCAAAGATCGCGGAGACGCAGAGGGCGCAAAGCTGCGCCGCCTTCCGTGGCTCAGACTTCCGACTTCCGACTTTCAATTTTCAGGTTTCAGGTTTCAGGTTTCCTCCTTCTGCTAGTATCCCGTCATGGGCACGCCGTTCATCTATTCGCGCACGATTCATTTTCCCGACACCGATGCCGCCGGCGTGGTGTTTTTTGCCCGTTATCTCCACATCGTGCACGAGGCCTACGAAGAGGCGCTCGCCGCTGCCGGCGTGCCGCTGGCGACCTTCTTTACCGACCATGGCGTCGTGGTGCCCATCGCCAGAAGCGAGGCCTCCTATCTGCGTCCGTTGCAATGCGGAGACCGGCTGGCCGTCGAAGTCACGCCCACCCGTTTGAGTGAAAACAGTTTCGCGCTCGATGCGACGCTTTGGAAATCCATCGGAGCCGCCCGCAAACGCGCCGCCGTGGCGCGGACCGAACACGTCTGCATCCACTCCACCACCCGCGAACGCCAGTCCCTGCCGACCGCGCTGGCCGCGTGGGTCGATGCGAGCTGAGGCGTTTGCCTCAAGCAGGCGGGCGTCGACCTCACGACCACGGCAACGGTCGGGTGAATTCTTTTCACGCCGCCGGATGCGGCTTGATTCCACGCGGTCTCCCCTGCGCCAATCTCTCCCCGATGCCCCTGCTCGACCGCCTCGAAATCCTCACGTCCACCTTGGGCGAGTATCGGACTTTCGAGTTGGTCGGCGCCCTCGCTCCGCTCGCCATCGGCGGCTACTTCATCTGGAAATGGCTCGTGGCAAAACTGGCCCCGCGCCGACCGGTCGTGGCGCCCCCGCGCTACCGCCTGGAATCAGCCGACGTCGTTCGTTCCCAGCGGCTCGACGAACTCTGCTCGGCCTTCAATCGCGCGGTCGTGTCACTGAATTTCAACTCGGACAAACCTCTCGTCATCCGCACCGTGCCGCAGGCGGTGGCGTTGGGACGTAAACTGGTCCGAGAAAACTTTCTTCGCGCCCAAATCGTCACCGACATCGAAGTACTGGCCAACGAACTCACAGTCACGCGCGAAGGTTACCTGACGCCCCAGGACGAATCCCCGTCGCAAGCCGAACGCGCCGCAGCGTGAGGAATTCTACCAGTCAGTCTTAACGCAAAGATCGCGAAGGACGCAAAGGCCGCTGTAGGGGGTCTGGCTCGCCAGACCCGTTATCATCCGCTCACGCCGCAGCACCCAACGGATTTCAACGCAAAGACCGCCGAGAGTGCAAAGGACGCAAAGCAGCGACACTCCGTGCCATCTGATCTTCAGATTTCAGATTTCAGGTTTCATCCCTCCCCTCGCCCCCTTTCTTTCTCTTTCTTCTTTATCTTAATCTTTCTCCCCGAACACGGGGTACCGCTGCGGGCGTCATTTCCAATCACTTGCAGGGGTCTGGCTTCCCAGCCCCGTTGTCATCCGCTCTCGCCGCAGCACCCAACGGATTTCAACGCAAAGACCGCAAAGCAGCGACATTCCGTGTCATCTGATCTTCAGGTTTCAGGTTTCAAGTTTCATCCTTTCCTCGCCTCCGACATCCGACCTCTGCCCTCCGACCTCCGGCTTCCGACATCCGGCTTCATCCTCCAGCCTTCAAACGCCCTCCGACATCCGGGCGTTTTCCACTGCGGCGCGCAGGGTGGCGCGATTAACTTTGCCCATCGCGCTCACTGGCCAGGGCGTGACGGTCACGATTTGTTTGGGCATCTTGAACCGCGCCAATCGTTCCCGGATGACCGCTTCCTGTTGTGCCAATCGCTCCGCCAGCCCGTCCCCCACGCAGGCCACCACCCGCTGGCCCCAGCGCGCGTCCGGCACGCCCAGCACGACGACCCGCTCATCCGCCAGCAGCGTCCGCAACGTCGTCTCCACTTCGTGCGCATCCACCTTTTCGCCGCCGCTGATAATGGTGTCGTCGCTGCGACCGAGAATGTGCAGCCGATTCGCCGCATCCCATCGCCCGCGATCCGCCGTCACCCATTCGCCCGGTTCACGCCAGGAGGGCCAGTATCCACAAAACAATGACGCGCCCGCCAGCACCACGCGCTCCGTCTCGGCGAGGCGCGCGTGCAGATGCGGCAGCATTGCAAACCCCTCCGGCTGCGATCCCGTCTGCACGGCGGCCAGCGCGGCGGTTTCGGTCATCGCGTAGCTGAGCGCCACCCGCACGCCGGCGTTTTCGGCCGCCCTCACCAACGCCTGATCCGTGGCGCCGCCGCCGATCAGGACGCGTTGAAATCGTCGCAGCATCGCAGCACCGCCAGGCAATTCCAGCAGACGCCGCAACTGCGTCGGCACCAGCGACACGGTGGCGTCAGCGGGCCACGTTTCGCTCCCGGTCCAATCGCCTTCGCTCCACGCCCGCCACGGGGCCTCGCGATAGGTTCCGCCCGTCAACGCGCAGCGCAGCCACGCCAGCAAGCCGCCCACGTGGTGCAGCGGCAGCACACCGACGCCCGACACCACCGGTTCGCCAAAAAAGTCGACATAGCCGCGCACCGCCGCGGCCAGCGTCGTCTGATCATGCCGCGCCAGTTTCACGCCGCCCGAACTGCCGCCCGTCGGCACCAACAACCAGCCACGCTCGGCCGAAACCTGCGGGTCCGTCTGCGCCAGCAATTGCGCGAATTGCGTCCGTTCCTCCCGGCCCCAGTCCGGATTCGCCAGCGCCACCTGTCCGCCCCCCGCCACCGCCGCGACAAACGCCGCCCGAAACGCCGCCGGATCACGTTCCTCGACCACTGCAATGGTCGCCGGAACGCCCCACGCCGTCCGCGCATCGCCACCCAACCGGCTCAGGAACTCACGCCGTTCCACACCGCCTCCGCATTGAGAGTCTCCACCTCGCTCCAGCGCACAAACGGCAGCGCCGTGGGCCCGTTTGCCCAGAACGGGTCAAACAGCGGCCAGACGCCGGTGCCGAGCGCGCGGCGTTTTTCGGGCAACGCAAAGGCCAGCGTCAGCACCGCCCGCGCGCCGACCGCCGTTTCCAGCGCGGTCGACACCACCACATCGAGCCGGTGCCGCTCCACCTCCGCCCGCAGCCGCACCGGATCGCCCATCAGCGCCGGTTTGAGCACCCACACGCCCCGCCAGCCGATTTCCAGCCAGCGGGCGAAATCCTCCGCGTTGACCAACGATTCGTCGAGCGCCAGCGCGGTGGGAAAATCCTCGCTCAAGCCGCGCAACAGGTCCTCGGATTTCGCGCCGCCCGCCGCCACCGGTTGCTCGACATACTCGATCATCGGCCGCTCGGCACAGCAATCCAGCCACGCCTCCGCCTGTCGCCGCTCCCACGCGCCGTTGGCATCCAGCCGCAACCGACTTCCTTCCGGCAACGCGCCCAACACGTCGTCGAGCACCCCGCGTTCATCCCGCGGATCGCCCACCCCGACTTTCCATTTAAAAGTCCGAAAACCCAACTCCGCCCGCGCTTCCGCCACCCGCGGCGCCTCGCGTCCCGCCGGTAACAGCGCCGCCACCGGCAGGTAATCGTGTTGGGGCGACAACCCTGCGTGGGCTTCGCCCTGTGCCTCCCGCCACGCCGTGGCCAACGCAAACCCCAGCGGTCCGCCGGCCGCGATCGCCGACGCCAGTTCCGCTTCCCGCGGCGTGCCTCCAAGCCGACTCAGCATGGCGTGCACGTCGTTCATCGTCGCGCCGGGAAATCCCGGCACCGGCGCCGCTTCGCCAAAGCCCACCCCACCGGCCTCGCTCTCGATCCGCACCAGCATCCCGACACGTTCGGCCCATCGTCCGTGGGCCGTGCGCAACGGCTGGCGCAGGGGCAGCGAGTAGGATTGGAAACTGAGGCGCAACATGGGCGCCTCTTGTCTGCAATACCTGCCAGTCGCCCGAAAGCCGAAAGATGCTTTCGCCGTCACGCTTATATAATCTCCCTCTCGCAAACGCCCCGGCCCCGCGCAAAACTCCATTTTAACCGTTGCCCCGCGCGCTCAGGCGCCTACTACGTTCCCGGCAACTCATGACAAAGGTTGCCACGTCCTCCGCCGCTGCGTTCGACGCCGAATTCTATCAACCGGCCGACGCCTTCTTCGCCGCCAATCGCCCGATCGGGCTCACGTTCGACGACGTCACGCTCGCCACGCTTTACTCGGAAATCCTGCCCAAGGACGCCGACACCGCCACGGCGCTTTCCGAACAGGTGAAACTTTCCATTCCGATCATTTCGTCGGACATGGACACCGTCACCGAGGCGCGCATGGCCATCGCCATGGCGCTCAATGGCGGCCTCGGCCTCATCCATTACAACATGAAGCCGCGCGACCAGATCAAGGAGGTCGCCCGCGTCAAACGCCACATTCACGGCCTCATCCAGGACCCGATCACCGTCCGCCCCGACCAGCACGTCGGCGACGTGCTCGATCTCATCGACGCCAAAAACTACGACTTCCGCACCTTCCCGGTGGTCGACAACGGTAAACTCGTGGGCCTGCTCTCCGGCAGCACCGTGCGCGAACGTTACCGCGCCAAGACCGTCGCCGAGGCCATGACCGACCGCGCCGATCTGCACACCGTCAAGGTCGGCGCACTCAAATCCGACCCGATCAAGGCCGCCGACGACTTCTTCACCGCCCACGTCGGCATCCACAAGATGCTGGTGGTCGACGCCGAGGACCACCTGCGCGGCCTCGCCACGTTTTCCGACATCGAACGCATCACGTCCGAAGCCAACGCTCGCCGCAAGGCCGCCCGCGACAGCGAGTTCCGCCTCATCGTCGGCGCCGCCCTCGCCCCGGTGCGCCTGCCCGACGGCACCCTCGACCGCGAACGTATCATCGATCATGTCGGCCAACTCGTCGCCGAAGCGATCGACTGCGTCGCCGTTTCCACCGCTCACGGCCATACCGCCGGCGTCGGTGACATGGTGCGACTCGTGCGCGACGCCTTTCCCGATCTCACCATCATCGCCGGCAACGTCACCAGTGCCTCGGGCGTCGCCTACCTCGCCGATTGCGGCGCCAACGCCATCAAAGTCGGCCAGGGTCCCGGTTCGATCTGCACCACCCGCATCGTCGCCGGAGTCGGTATTCCACAACTCACCGCCCTGCACGTGGCCAGCCGCGGCGCCCGCGAAAAGGGCGTCCGCATCATCGCCGACGGCGGCATCACCAAGAGCGGCGACATCGTTAAGGCGCTCACCCTCGGCGATGCCGTCATTCTCGGCGGCCTGCTCGCCGGCTGCCGCGAAGCGCCGGGCGAGATCATGGAGATCAACGGCAAAGTTTATAAACAGTATCGCGGCATGGGCTCGCTTGCCGCGATGAAGGACGGTTCCGCCGCCCGCTACGGGCACAGCAAGGACGACAAGACCCGCAAGATGACGGCCGAAGGCATCGAGGCGCTCAAGGAAGTCAGCGGCTCGCTCGACGAAGTCCTGGGCAACCTCGTCGGCGGTCTGCAAAGCGGCATGGGCTATCTCGGCGCCGCGGATCTGGCGGCACTGCAGACCAATGCCCGCTACATCCGCGTCAGCCCCGCCGGCCAGAAAGAATCCACCCCGCACGACGTGATCGAGATCAAGGCGGGCGTCAAAAGCTGACGCTCTTGCCTGGCGGCAAGATCGGAAAGTCTTAAGGTCTAAAAGTCTTAAAGTCGGGAGATCGGCAGTTCGAAAGATTTGCCCGCCGTCGTAGCGCGGTGCTTCAGCCCGCGCCGTCTTGGCCCGCCGCCGCATCCGGCTCACAGGAGTGGGTAGCCGCGCTTGAGCCGAAGGCGAAAGCGTGGTTTGGGGTGAAGCGAAGAGGCAGATGGGGCCACGTTGTCGCTGCGCTCCAACGCGGCTACGGCGGTGGAGTGGGTGGTTTGAGGCGGGGCGGTCGGCAGGTCATTCGGGAAATCCACTCCTCTGCGGGCTGACACCAAGTCAGCCCCTAAGTTTACCAGTGAAAATTCTCCAGCCCTCCCTAACTCCCATTCCGTTGTCGCAACAGGCTGGACCGGCGGCGCGAAACTCTGCCATCGTTCGCGTTTTGCGTGGCGAAACACCCACCCGGCCCGCCCCCGCGACGAGCCCTTCCGACCTTAAGACCTTAAGACTTTTAGACCTTCAGACTTTTAGACCTTAAAAAATCCCCATGTCCCTGATTCCCTTTTCCAGCCAACTCATCGCCGATGTCGGCATTTCCCTCGGCGATGAGGGCAAGGGCCGGCTCGTTCCGGAAGTTTGCGAGGAACTCGCCGGTTCGTCCCGCGCCGTTTCCACCGTGCTCAAGGTCAACGGCGGCGCCAACTCCGGCCACACTGCCGCCGGGGTTAAGCTCAACCTGCTGCCGTCCGGCGTGGTCGAGCGTGACATCGCCCATCTGGCCATCGGTTGCGGCGTCGTGGCCGATCCACGCAAGATTTGGTGGGAAGCCGCACCGCTCGAACACAAGGGCTACGCCGTCATTTCGCGCCTCGCCATCGACGAACGCACGATGGTGAGCGATCTGATTCACCGCCTGCTCGACCTCGCCTGGGAACACTACCGCGAACACGTCCTGCACGAGGAACCGCGCGGCTCCACCGGCCGCGGCATCACGCCGGCCTATCTGGACGAAGTCGGCCAGTGGCAGATCACGTTCTCCGACTTCCTCGCCGGCCCGAATTACTATGCCCGCAAGGTCGCCCAGCGCGCCGACCGCGCCCTGCGCACCATCCAGCACGTCTGTCAGGTGCCGGCCGAAACGTTTGCCGGGTTCTTCGACCTGCTCAGCACGGCCGAAAAGCGCGCCAACACCGAGGCCATCGCCCTCGGCGTGTTGCCGGAGTCGGACTTCGATTTCACCGTTTTCCGCGGCGACGCCCCGTTCACGCTCGCGGTTGATCGTCTGGTCGAAACCTACTGGGCCGCCGGCACCAGGCTGGCCCCGCAAATCGTCGAAGTGCGCGAACTGAGTCGCCGCGAGCTCGCCGCCGGCCGCACCATTTTGGGCGAATTCGGCCAGGCCTACTGGCTCGACAAACGCCACGGCTTCTCGCCCAACGTCACCGCCTCGCACACCTTCACGCCGGAGATTTTTGAAAGCGCCGGCATTCCCGTGCAGCCGGTGCACACCTTTGGCGTGGCCAAGGCCTACGACACCAAGGTCGGCACCCACACGTTCATCACTCAGATGGACGACGCCCACCCGTTGGCGACGTTGCTCAAAAAACTCGAATTCGGCTCCACCACCGGCCGCCAGCGCATGGTGGGCTGGTTTGATGCGGTGGAAAAAGGCGACGCCCTGCGCTACGGCGGATTCCAGGACCTGATGATCAACAAAACCGATGCCCTCACCCATCGCGGCGAGTGGAACGGCGACCTGTTGATCTGCGTCGCCTATGAAGACGCCGACGGCAAACGCTACGCCCACGTCCCACGCAACGAGGCCGTGCGCAAGACCCTGCGGCCGGTCTACACCCGCCACCCGGGCTGGACCGAGGACATTTGCGACGTGCGCCGCTTCGGCGATCTGCCGGCGAACGCCCAATCCTACGTCGCCGCCATGATGCGCGCGACGCTGGAAGTCGCCTACGAAGGCGGCGCGTGGCCGGCCGACGAGCAATTGCCCAACCTGCGCTATCTCGGCGTCGGCCCCGAGCCGTCCCAGATCATCAAGGACGTCCCCCCCACGGCCGACCTGATCAAGATCGGCGCCTGAAACGAGCGACAACTGTAACGGGCGATTTTAACGCAAAGTCCGCGGAGATCGCAAAGGACCGCAAAGGCAGCCCCATCAGGGGCGCCCTGACCGCCCTTCTTTCTCTTTCTTCTTTATCTTAATCTTTCTCCCCGAAGACGGGATACCGCAGCGGACGTCGCGCGCAATACTCCGACATCACCGTCCTCCGCTCGTCGTCCTACGCCCAACGTCTCCGCGTGTAGGGGTCTGGCTTGCCAGACCCGTTACATTCCCTCGCGCCCCCTTCCCTGCCACCCATAAAAAAACGGGCCGTCGTGGTGACGGCCCGTGGGAAATAAAAAATCGGCAGGCGGTTTTGTCTCCGCCTTTCGTCCTGCAATCCGACTCGTTCAGGCCGGGCTGGGCGCAGGGCTGCCGGCGCCACCGATGTCGCTCTCCGGCTGGCTCTTGCCCTTGCCTTCCTTGGACGCGGGCGGCGGCTCCTCGATCGGCTTGGTGGAGATGACCGGCGAACGCAGCTCGCCGTGTTCGATGATCTCCATCACGTGTTTGCCTTCGATGGTTTCGTATTCGAGCAGCGCTTCGGCGATGCCGTCCAAGGCAGCCCGACGCTCGTTCAGGATATCGGTCGCACGTTCGTATTGCTCGCTGACGATCTTCTTCACCTCGTCGTCGATCCGGCGGGCGGTCTCCTGACTGTAGCTTTCGTGGCGGGTGATATCGCGACCGAGGAATACGGTGTCCTGATTTTCGCCGTAGGCGATGGGACCGAGCGGACTCATACCCCAGTCGCACACCATGTGGCGGGCGGTGCGGGTGACTTGTTTGATGTCGCTGGCGGCGCCATTGGAAATGTCGTCGAAGACAATTTCCTCGGCAATGCGGCCGGCGAGACCCGAAGCGATGGTGTTGAGCAGACGCTTCTTGTGGTAGCTCAGCATTTCCTTGCGCGGCACATACATGGCCATACCGAGGGCGCGTCCGCGCGGAAGGATGGTAACCTTGTGAATGGGCAGCCAATCGTCGTTGAGCAACGCGCCGACCAAGGCGTGACCCGCCTCGTGGTAGGCGGTCATGCGCTTTTCGCTGTCGTCCATCACGCGGCGGCGTTCGCGACCAAAGAGCACCTTTTCGCGGGCATCCTCGATGTCGATCGCCTCAACCTTTTTCTTATTGTGACGGGCGGCGAGCAGCGCGCCTTCGTTGAGCAGAT
>CBINJL010000023.1:0-13066 GCA_966250925.1 uncultured Opitutus sp.
CGGACCACGATGCCGGCACGCGTCCGCTCAGGCGCACCGCGAGGCGATCGCCGCTCCGGGAAACGTTCGCCACCGTCGCGATCTCGCCGGGAATCGTGATCTCGGCCGTAGTGCCCGCGTCAATACGATACAGCGCAAGCGTCACGCCTTCGGCATGATCGTAGTCGGGACGACTTTCATCGGCGCCCAACGCCAGCACACTGCCGGCCCGGACATACAGCGGCAGACTGAGGAAGCCGTGCGTCTCGCGATGCCAGCCACCGTCGCGCTCCTCGCCGTTGAGCAAGTGAATCCAGCGGCCGGGCGGCAGATAAAAATCAACCGCACCTTCGGCCGAAAACACCGGCGCCACCAACAGGCTGTCGCCGAGCATGTATTGGCGATCGAGGCCGTGACTGCCGGGATCGGCGGGAAACTCCAGCATCATGGCGCGCATGACCGGCACACCGGTGCGATGCGCCTCCAGGGCGGCGCCATACAGATAGGGCATCAGCCGGCACTTGAGGCGGGTGAAGTGGCGCAACACATCGCACGCCTCCTCGTCGAAGGTCCACGGCACGCGATACGAGGTGCTGCCGTGCAGGCGACTGTGCGACGACATCAGACCAAAAGCGACCCAGCGCTTGTAGATGTCGGCCGGCGGCGAACCTTCGAACCCGCCGATGTCGTGGCTCCAGAAACCGAATCCACAGAGGCCGAGCGACAGTCCGCCGCGCAACGACTCCGCCATCGACTCGTAGGTCGAGTTGCAGTCGCCGCCCCAGTGCACCGGAAACTTCTGTCCGCCGGTGTGGGCCGAGCGCGCGAACAACACCGCCTCGCCCTGACCGCGCTCCGCTTCCAACAACTCGAAGACCACGCGATTGTAGAGCACGGCGTAGTGGTTGTGCATCCGCTCGGGATCGGAGCCGTCGTGATACACCACGTCAGTCGGGATGCGTTCGCCGAAATCGGTCTTGAAGCAATCGACGCCGAGATCGAGTAACGCTTTCAACTGCCCCTGATACCAGGCGACCGCCGCCGGATTGGTGAAGTCGACGATGCCCATGCCGGGCTGCCAGAGGTCGGTCTGCCACACGTCGCCATTGGGTTTGTGCAACAGATAACCGTTGTCGGCCGCCTCTTTGAAGAGCGCCGATAGCTGGCCGATGTAGGGATTGATCCAGACCGAAATCTTCAGGCCTTTTTCGTGCAGACGCCGCAACTGTCCGGCGGGATCGGGAAACACCCGATCGTCCCAACGAAAATCGCACCACGCGAATTCGCGCATCCAGAAACAGTCGTAGTGAAACACATGCAGCGGCAGGTCGCGCGTGCGCATGCCGTCGATGAATTCGTTGACCGTCTTCTCGTCGTAGTTGGTCGTGAACGACGTCGTGAGCCACAACCCGAACGACCAGGCCGGCGGCAGCGCCGGACGCCCCGTCAGCGCGGTGAGCCGGTCGATCACAGCCTTGGGCGTGGGACCCGCGAAAACCAGATATTCGAGCCGTTCGCCGGGCACGCTGAACTGCACCCGCGACACTTTTTCGGAAGCGACTTCAAACGAGACCGGGCCGGCATCGTTGACCAACACGCCATACCCGCGATTGGTCAGATAAAACGGCACGCTCTTGTAAGCCTGTTCGCTGCCGGTGCCGCCGTCCTTGTTCCAGGTTTCGATGACCTGACCGTTTTTGACGAAGGCGGTGAAACGTTCGCCGAGACCGTAAACGTTTTCCCCCACCCCGAGATCGAGCTGCTCGTGCACGTAGGCCGCGCCTTCCTCGCCCTGCACGTAACCCATGCCGCGAAACCCGCTGCGGGTGTAGAGCGAACCGTCCTCGCGTTCGAAACGCAGTTCCCAGCCGTCGCCTTTTTTCAGCCGTGCGGTCAGTCCGCCGGAACGCAGGGCCACACTCGTCGCCGACTCCGCGATCTCGACCGCCGGTTCCGGCAAACCTGATTCCCAGATCGATTCCGGGCCGCGGCGGCGCCCGCCGGAGTAGTGCTCGATCGAGACCCGAATCACGCCTTCCAGCGGCGAGTCCAGACGCACCGTCAGCAACGGACCTTGCAACGTATCGCCACGATGCCGAATCGGCCGCGTCGGCGCGTGCACAACCAAGCCGTTGCCGTCACGCTCAACGTGATGCACTTCCGCGGGATGATGGGGTTTCAGACCTGGCCGAATCAACCAGGCCCCGTCGGTAAATTTCATGGTGTCAGGGGTGTTCACGACCGCGCTGCGACCGTGGGAGAGGTATTGATGTTACGTTAAATCAGCACTGGCAAACCGATTTTGAAAAGAAGCACGGTTTGCCGAAAATGAGACCCGTGAAACCCAACCTACACCACCCGGTTTTCACGGATGACGTGAGCGTAGTAGCGGGCGGAAAGTTTGGGCGTGCGCGTCTGGGTTTCGAAATCGACATGGACGATGCCAAAGCGGCGTTCGTAGCCATCCTCCCATTCGAAGTTGTCCATGAAAGACCAGAGAAAGTAACCGTGAACCGGCACGCCGTCGCGGATCGCCCGCTGCAACTCGCGCAGATGGGCGCGGAGAAATTCGCGGCGGTGCAGGTCGTTGACCTCGCCGTTGATCACCGGCTCGTCGTTGTAGCCGCAGCCGTTTTCCGTGATGTAGATCGAGTTGATGCCGTAGGCGTCGCGCGCCAGCCGCGTGCCCCAATAGATCACCTGCGGCGCCCAATGCAGCCACGGGCTGTCGGCTTTGGGATAGGCCGGCGGCAAGGCCACTTCCTCGGGCAACCCGTCGCGACCGGCGCGCACGAATGGTCCGGTGTAGAGATTGAGACCGAGGAAATCCGTCGGCGCACTGATGAGCGAGAAATCGCCCGGCTCGACCCGCGGCGCATCCGCCCCGCAGTCCGCCAGGTAGTCTTCGCCGTAACCGCCGGCACACACGGCGCCGAGCAGATGGCGGTTTTTTTTGCGATACCAGGCGAGCGCCGCGGCGATGTCGGCGGAAGTTTCGGTCACAGGAATGCAGACATCGCTGTTGTCGGTCAGGCCAACGCGGGCATCTGCGCCGCCGTGCTCGCGGACGGCGCGCACAGCATGACCATGGCACACCAGCGCGTGATGATAAATCTGATTGAGCGTGGCGGCGTCTTCACGCGCGCCGGGCGCTTTCGTCCCGTAGCCGTAGGCCAGTTGGGTGAAGCAGCGGATTTCGTTAAGCGTGATCCAGTTTTTCACCCGCCCCGCCAGCGCTTTCACCACGACCTCCGCGTAACGTTTGAACGCATCGCAGGTCGTGCGCACGCGCCAGCCGCCCTGCGCTTCCAGGGCCTGGGGCAGATCCCAATGAAACAACGTCACCCACGGCGTGATGCCGTGCGCATGCAGGGCATCGATCACCCGCGTATAGAAGGCGAGACCGGCCGGATTCACCGTGTCGCCGCCATCGGGAAAAATCCGCGGCCACGCGATCGAGAGTCGATAGTGTTTCACGCCGAGCGAAGCCATCAGCGCGAAGTCATCGGCATAACGATGATAGTGATCGCACGCGACATCGAGTGTGTCGCCGCCGTGAACCTTGCCTGGCTGGCGGGCAAAATGATCCCAGATGGACTCGCCCTTCCCGTCGGCTTGCGCCGCGCCTTCGATTTGCGCGGCCGCAGTGGCGACACCCCAAACGAAGTCGGCGGGAAATTCAGGAGAGGCAGATGAAGTTATGGAGGAGTCAGACATAGCGGGAAACGCAACAAATCCGGAGGGCCCGGAGGGATAGGGAAATACAGGAAGCGGGCAGACCAAGCTGCGGTGGGGTAAACTCATATTCCGCAGTTGATGTTTAACGCAAAGATCGCGGAGGCCGCAAAGCACGCTGCGATCTCCGTGAAATCGGTGGTTAAACTGCGATATTTGGGTTAAACCACGAAGGGACACGAAGTCACACGAATGAAAATGACCGGATGCTGCTCGGGATGAATCACGGTTCGGTGCGTCTGTTCAGGCCTTTTTGACCGACGTCCATTTACCACTCGGTTTCGTGTCTCTTCGCGTCCCTTCGTGGTTGAACTTAAAAACAAAGACCCCCGTCGCGGTGGGCGACGAGGGTCAGGTTTCCTTTGACCAACCGGTCGAACCTATGAGCCGGGCCGGAGGTTGAGCCCCGCGAGCGCATACCCTTGCTCGCGGGACCTCCGGCGAAGATCAGAAGGAGAACGTGTTCGACACGGTCCAGTTGAGGCCGTCCGCGATGCGGAAGGCGCCGGGCGAACCGTCCGGCTGGACGCTGAACGGCACGAGGTGCGGGCTCTCGCCGACGTTGCGCAGGTTCAGCTGCACGCGCCAGTTGATCTTGTCGGTGAGCGGACGCTCGTGACCAATCCACAGGTCGAGGTGATCCTCGGAGTCGCTCCAGATCGGGCTGTTGATGTCGAGGTTGTCCTGCGCCGCGTTGAGGCGATAGCCGAGGATACGGCCGTCTTCCCAACGATAGCCGAAGCCGACGTTGGTGCCCTTGAGCAGGCCTTCGTCAAAGTTGTAATTGACGATGGCATTGAAGCGCCACGGAGCCATTTCGGGCACCATCTTGCCGTTGGTCTCGAGCTGGAACTGGTAGGCGGACCAGATGTTGGTCTCGTAGGTGCGACGGAAGGTGTCGCCGCCGCCCCACCAGAGGCGAAGATCGCCAGCCGGGGACTGATACTTGGCATACTGCGCCTCAATGAAGTTGCTCAGGCTTTCGCCGAGCGAGGTCTGCGAGGCGGTGGTCTTCGACGCATTGATCGAGACGTTCAGGTTGTCGGTCACCTGACCGACGATTTCGATTTCGTAACCTTCGGACTTGGTGTTGACGGTGCCGGTCGGCCAAGTGCCGTTGATACGGCCACCACCAGCGGGCTGGATGTTGCCGATCGCGGCGGACGGAGCCCAACCCGGGAAGGCGTTGGCGTAGTCGCCGGCGACGGCGGCTTCGTAGTTGATGTTGAAACCGTAGGCTTCGAACCACTCTTTCGGCTGCATCTGCGACAACCACGACTGGATGGCTGCCTGTTGCGTCGCGGTGGAGGGATGGTTCAGGAAACCGGGGCCGTTGGGATCGACGGTGTCGCCGGTCCAGCCCGCATCGACGTGAGCCCAGTTCCAGAACCACTCTTCACCGGGAAGACCGCCGTCCATACCACGCAGGTAGGCCATGACGGAACCGGTGCCCCACGCTTCGAGGTTGCGCAGGTAATAGGTGTTGGAACCGAGCGTCGAAACCTCCGTGGTGGTGCTGGAGAGATTCGCATTCGTCACCGTGGTTTCATACTTCGTCACCTTGATCTGAAGGCGGTCGTTCAGCGTGGTGAGAACGATGCCGTAGTCTTCGGTTTCACCTTCGGCGTTGGGCAACGCGGCGCCATCGAAGCCGTAGCGATTCTCGACGCGGGAGTTGCGGCCATTGCTGTAGGTCAGGCTGACGCTCGACCCCCACGGGAGGTTTTCGCGAATACGACGCGGCGTATGCAGCACGAGACCCCACGAACGGCTTTCGCCCTCGCTGATGCCGTCAACCGGATCGAGCGGCTCAAGGTCCGGGTTGACGTGAGCCACACCGTCGGCCTCGTCGTTGGAGCTGGAAGCGCCCGAACGGAGCTTCTGCTTGTCCTGACGCCAGCCATAGGTGCCGACGAGCAGGTCGTCGATGAGGTAGGCCTGCCAGTTGATGGCTTCGGACTCCGTCACGCGGTTGATGCGGCTGACGTCGGTGTAGAGCTGATCGATGTCGCCGTTGAGAGCGTTGAGCACCCGATAGGAGCCGGAGGTCCAGCCCACGTAATTGGCGGGATTCTCGGACTGGGTGGAATCTT
Source organism: uncultured Opitutus sp. (assembly GCA_966250925.1). Lineage (GTDB taxonomy): Bacteria > Verrucomicrobiota > Verrucomicrobiia > Opitutales > Opitutaceae > Actomonas. The sequence goes on from CBINJL010000023.1 coordinate 5,808, forward strand.
CACCGGCAGGCGTGTTGGTCTGGCCGCGAGCGGTGTTGAACCAATAGTCGGCCGGATTGACGCCGGCGGCATTCCAGCGGCTGTTGAAGAACTGGATGCCATGTTCCCCGGACGGATCGTGATAGCCGGTGATACGAGGCAGGTCGAGGCCCGCGGCGGAGTTGCGGCCGCTGAGATCGCCCGACAGGTAATACACCCAGTCGATGGTCGTGTCGCCCTGCGAGAGGCCACCGTCATTGGCACCGCTGGGGCCGGTGCCGATCGATTCGGACCAGGACGGATCGACGCCGTAGCGCACGAAGTTGCGATCTTCGCGATCGTAGGTCTCTTCTGAATACACGCCGGTGATGACGTGGCGACCGAGCATGCGGCCGAGGAAGGAATCGTCCATCCATTCCGAGACATCGAGATCGGTGAAGACAGTGGCGCGGATGTTTTCGCGTTCGCTGAAGCTCAGCGAATTGCCGCCGTTCTTGGAGTTGCCGGCGACGAAGGCGCGACCGACATTGGGGTTGGCCACCGCCAGATCGGAGAAGGCGCCCGGGTAACGCATCAAATTGGTGCGGATGTCGACCGAGACGTAGGGATCGCTCAGGTTGCGGGACTGACCGTCGTCGTATTCCTGCAGGTCATACACCAGTTCGAAGCCGAGCATGCCATCGAGCAGCGACTGCTCGAGGGTCACGTTGTAGGCATCGAAATTCTGCCATTCGCGCTTATTGTCGCCATCCATCAGATTGTTGTAGAAATCGAAGATGGAAGTATCGGTGAGCGACTTGCGCTTGTAGAAGCCCTTGTCGGCCGCCGGGAAGAGCGAGCTGTCGATATAGAGATTCGCGTTCTTGGCCGCATCGGCGTAGCTGGCGATGCCGATGTTGGAACCATAGGGGAAACCGTCGATCGAACCGTCGCGAGCACCCGAGGTGTTGATACCCCAATAGGTGTTCGGGCTGGCCTGATAGGCGGCGCTGTATTGCGAAGCGTCGGCCGAGTTGTAGACGAAGACCGGCGCGTTCACGTTCTGCACGCCGGGACCGAAGTATTGCACCACCCAGGGATTGGGCGTGACCCCGGGAGCGACATCGGACGAGGACGAGGTCACGACACCGGCAGCCCAGGCGTAGTAGGGATCCCACGACTGCTTGTTGATCGCATTGGCGTCGAAGTAAGGCGTGATGTGGTCCCACGGCGGGAGCACGCGCGGACGATTCGCCGTCACTTCACCGGTCTCGAAATGAGCGCGGAGGGTGGTCTGGGCCGAATCGGTCTTGAGGAACGACGGCTGCCAGCGCATCGAACCGAAGAAACGATCGCTGCGGTTGAAGGCGGGGTCCTGACGATACTTGGTGTCGTCGTGAACCGCGGCCACGCGCACGGCGAGTTCGTCCTCGATCAGCACCTTGTTGTAATCCAGCGAGGCGCGCATGCTGCCATGGCTGCCGACGCGGAACTCGACGTTGCCCTGCGAGCGGCCGAGCGAGGCGAGGTTGAGGCTGGTGTTGATGATGCCGGCCGGGCTGCCGAAACCGAAGAGAATGGAATTGGGGCCGCGCTGCAGGTCGACGCGGCCGACGTTGTAGGCATCCCACGGGATGTCGGACTGGAACAACTCACGGGTGTTGTCAGCCGAATCGAGGCCACGCACACGGGTGTTGTTGTTCGGGCGCAGGAAGTTCGCGCTTTCGTTGGCACCATCGATGAAGGAGGTGCCGACGCCGGCGTAATTGCCGTAGACGCCGCCCACTTCCGTGTTGGTCGTGTATTGCAGCAGCGTCTGGTTGTCGGTGGCACCGACGTCCTTGAGGAACTCGGACGTGATCACGGAGATCGACGACGCGACGTCCTTGAGGTCGGTGCGGATGCGGGAACCGGCGAGCGTCGAAGTCGCGCGGTAGCTGCCGGCGTCCTCGGAGGCATCGACCGTAAACGGGGAGAGCACGATCAGCTCGTCGTCTGTCGTTTCAGCGCCATCCGTCGTTCCGACGGTTTGCGCCATCATCGGCAGACTCAAGCCAAGCACACTCGCCGCCAACACTCGCGGCAACCGGGCACGGCGCGCCGACTGCGGAGCAGGTAAGGTTTTGTTGAGCATGGGGTCAGGTATTTGGGTTGGAATGGCATGCCTCATGCCTCTCCCCCGCAGCCGGAGGCTCCGTCAGTCGACGACGCGACAACGAAACACGAAAGCGGGGCAAAGAGGTTCGGGCACTTAGATGTTTCGTTAAATCAACCGTGATTTATGGTTCAATCTTTTTCGCAAACGTGATTTTTGCCGTCGCCGATTTGACGCACTCGGGCACTCCGTCGCGGGGCTCGCCAGGAGCAATCCGAGCGGGCTGACCCGCGAATGACGGGGCGACACAATGCCACCCCGTTTGTGCCAAACGCGTCCACAATTCGAAGCCGGCCCTCTTCACCAGGGGCCGGCCCGCCATCACTCCGCCGGCCAGGTATCGCCGACCAGCGCAAGACACTGGATGGCGGCGAGGCCCCATTGCGCGGTGCCGTTGGTGGAAACGCCATCGGCCTCGTCCACCGGGCGGAGCACGTCCGGTCCCGTCAGTTGCTCCCGCTTCGGCTCCACGTTTTCCCAACGGTTGTTGCCCTTGAATTCATCCCAGGCGCGCGCGGCCAGATCGTCGCGACCGAGCTTGGCCGCCGCGTAGGCGGTGAGGCGCGAATGGCCCTGGCGCAGGTTGCCGCGATTCGAACGGCCGAGTCGCGACTTCTGCACATCCGGTTCCGCGTTGTAGAGTTCGCAATAGTCGAGCCAGGCCTGACGAAACTCGGGCACATCGAAGTTCTGAATCAGCTCCGCGCAGATTTCGACGAGGCCGAAAACCGAAGCGAGATGAGAAAATCCGATCTGTCCTTTCTCGGCGATGGTGAATACCCCGGAATCGAGATTCATGGTGTAACCCGCGCTGAAGAAACCGTGCGGTTGTTGCCCGATGGTGCGCATGCTGTTCAGCAGCCGCGTCTTCATCAGATCACTGCCCGTGCGTTCCCATTCCGTGAACCAGGCTCCGGCCAATGAGCCCCAGTCGGTGCCCACACTCAGACCGATGTTGTTGCCGGCCGACGCACCGCGATCGAGATCACCGGCGTTCGCAGCGGATGCGAGTTTGCGCCCCGGCGGCACCCGCAGCAACGTCCGGCCGGCTTCGATCTGCGCCCGCATGAGATCGCCCACCCGCTCGTCTGCGGTGAGATAGTAATAGTAGCGCCGGTTGATCGCGGTGCTGATGCGCAGTTGCTTCGCACTGCACCCCCAGTGCAGCACGTTGTGGCGCGAACCGAGCGGCGCAAAGCGGCCCACATGGTGCACGTCGACTTCACCGGTGTGGCGGGTCATGGCTTCGGCGAAGCGGAAGACATCCGCCCGGCCGCTGCGCAGGAAGGCCAGCCAGAGCCAGAGATCGGTCGAGAGTTCGGAGTTGTCCCAGGCAAAGCCACCGACGTCGTAGCGCCACTCGTGACGATCGCCGTCATACGTGTGCATGACGTCTCCAAAATTCCAATACCCATACCAGCGGCGCTGCTCCTGCTGGTCGTGGTAGAAATCAAAATACCAATCGAGCTTGTCCTCGATCTTCCCCCGCGCCGCCGAGGAGCGATCCTCCGGCCGCCAGATGTCGGTGCCGCCGAACACACCGGTGGCGCTCAGATGCTCAGGCGTGGTGACAAGCACCGCCGGTTCACGCGTGACGGCCGCCAGCTCCGCCAGTCGGTCGCGCGAAGGCGTCGCCGCGCAGAAATCGAGAAACACTTCACTGGTGCGCGCCACGCCCATCGGCGTGTCGAAGCCCGGCTCGTAATCTTCGTAGGTGATTTCGAGGCCGCCGTTGTATTGTTTCTCGTAAGTATCCTGGCCCATGCCGTCGTGATAGGAACGCAGGTCCATCGCGGGTGTGTCCGGCGACCACATCCAGATCGTCACCGTGGCCGCATCACCGGTCGCGCCGCGGATGTCGAATTGCGCGGGATAACTTTGCCAGAAGTTGCGCAGGCCAAATCCGAGTCCGCCCTGCGGCGTGCCCACGTAACCGTAACCGCCCGCCCGCTGGCCCTGCGCCGGCGTGAGCCACGTGTAGCCGGCCTTCGTGCGCTTGTGGATTTGAAACCCGTCCGCATTGGGCTGAGTCAGCGTCCAATCGTCGTAGGCCGGGATGTATTGCAATCGCGACGACACCCGCTCGTCCCACTCCGCCAGCGGCGGCGTCGCCATGCCCGCCACCTGCGCATCGCGCACCGCCTGGCCGGGATCACGGCGCAGTCCGGTGATGCCACGCACGGCTTCGCCAAACAGGCCTTCGCCCTGTCCCGCGAACCGCACATGGCGGTCATGCAACTCGCCTTCGAGCGGCACGTCGAAACGCAGTCCGAGTCCCTTGATAAAATCCCGATCCTCGTCGCCATCGAACACGATGGTGTGCATCGCTCGCACGCGATCCCCACCGGCATAAAAATACAGCCGCACCACAAACGGCAGCCACTGGCGATCGGCGTCGGCATGACGCCCTTCGATCTTCACCACTGCGCGCACCGGACCGTCGCTTTCCAGCGTCACGTTTTCAATCGCGCCCGCAAACGCCTGCTCCCGCGTCACGCCATCCTGGCTGCGATCTTCCAACAGACACACGAGGCGGCCGTTGCGTGCCGCCGCGCGGCCACCACGCGAGATCTCCGGCACCAGCACGTCGCCGCTCCGGGCGATGCGGGCGCGAATCACACCGGTGTCGATTTCGATCGCATCGCCGTTTTGCGTCGCGGTCAGCGTGCGGGCTGGCGCCGCAGGCGCACCGGCGGAAATTTCATAATGCTCCGCCAAGGCCACATCGGCCGGCACCGCGTGCGCCGTCCACTTGAGCGAACCGTCGGGCCAGGCGGCGAGCGGCCAAGATTGCACCGCCACGTCCCCGCCTCCGGCGGCACGCAACGTGAACGAAGTCCCGGCCGCGTGTTGCCCCTGCGGCCACGCCACGCCCCAGGTTGCTCCGCCAAAAGCGCGCGGCGCGGCGCCATCGAGCCAGCGCACCGGCGCGGCGCCGATCGCGCTGGCCTTGGGCATATGCGGCGAAGCCGGCGCGCTCTGCGCCTGGGCGGCGGAAATCAGCTTGGCCGCGGCGGAGGCCAGCGCGGCGGTGCGAACAAAATCGCGGCGGGTAACGGGTTTCATGGGCAAACGAGGGAGTCGAGGGAGGGTTTACCCGGAGACCTTTTGACAAAGTTCCGGGCGGGGTGGCTGGACGGCAGTCGGACGGCCGCAGGCAGGGCCAGCCCCTTGCCTGCCCGTTGAAAATTCAGTCGAGGTGAAACACTTCGCGCAGCGGTGCACTGACCGGACTGTTGTCCGGATTGGCCGGCATGATGTCGCCCATGTGGGCCCACCACTTGCGACACTCGGGGGTCTGCGCGATGGCGTTCCAGCGGGCCTCGTCCTCGATCTCTGCATACGCAAAAAGCTGGCGCGTCGCCGGCAGCAGAAAGATCGAGTAGTTGTGCACGCCGTGGCTTTTCAACACGGCCTCCAACTCGGGCCAGATGGGACGATGCCGCCGCTCGTATTCGGCCTCCTGGCCGGGATTGACGGACATGACGAAGGCTTGGCGAATCATGGATCGGTTACGATGGGGCGGAACGGGGAAATTGCCACTTCAGCGCACGCATTTCGCCCCGGCCACCGACCCCGATGAGGACAGTCCGATTTTGTTTGAAACCTGTTCCGGACGCCCGTGTCTTCTGACAGTTCGCATGCCAAACCCCACCCTGCGCACTCTCGCCAAGGAACTCGGCCTTTCCCGCACGACGGTCTCGGATGCGTTGCGCGGTTCGCCACGCGTGAAGGAACAGACCATCAAGCGCGTGCTCGAAGCCGCCGAGGCCGCCGGCTATCAACGCAATCCGCTCACCGGCACCGTCATGTCGCTGCTGCGTCGCTCCGGCGGTCAGGACTTTCGCGGCGTCATCGGCGTGATCGACTTCGTGCCGGAGAACCGCTCGCCCCACGCCCAGCGCTACAGCGATGCCGTCGTGGCCGGCATCAACCTTCGCGCCACCGAACTCGGTTTCAAGGCGGAGCGTTTCGAAGTCGGCCCCAACGGCATGCACCTCAAGCGCCTCGACACCATTCTGCACACCCGCGGCATCCAGGCGCTGATCATCCTGCCCGCCGTCGGCTTTCCCGATCTGAGCGAATTGAGCTGGCATCGCTACACCGCGGTTTACGCCGACTATTTCATCGACCGCCCCGGACTGCACTGCGTCTGTTCGGACCACTATCGTTCCATGGTCGCGCTGTTGCAGGAAACGCATCGCCGCGGCTATCGTCGCCCCGGACTCTACATGGAAATCGCGCTCGATGAACGGCTCCAGTTCCGCTGGGAAGGCGCGTTCGTCGCCCTGCAAAAATATCTGCCGGAGATCACCGAAGTCCCTCCGCTGCGCCTGAGCACCATCAGCAAGAAGGCGTTTTTGAACTGGTTCGAACAGTATCAGCCCGACGTCGTTTTTGGTCACGACAGCGATGCCCTGCAGTGGATGCGCGAAGCTGGCGCCAAGGTGCCCGAGACCCACGGTTACGTGTGCCTCAACTCGCTGCGCGCGCCCAAACGCTGCGCGGCCCTCGATTTGCAAACCGCTCAGCTCGGCGCCCGCGCGGCCGAACTTGTGACCGCGCAATTGCTGCACAACGAACTCGGTGCCCCTGCCCAACCTTCGCTGACGAGCATCCCCGCCCTGCTGGTCGAAGGCGACACGCTGCCGCTCAAAAAACCGGCGGCAAACGTCGTCGCCGCGCCGGCCAAAAAAAACTCGCGGCGCAAAACGGCGGCGAAGTGAGCGGCGCAGTGCTGCGAGCGCGTGGCAGAGGCTTCGCTTGACGAGGCCCGGCTGTGGTGGCGTGGCAGAGAAAGCGCGGGCTGAAGCACCGCGCTACGGCTCGCTTTGCGCCGCGTGCTTTGCCATCTGCGTTGAACCTAAAAACCGCAGTTACACCACGGAGGCCGCAGAGAACACAGAGTGAGATCCCGCCAAACCTGTCGTTCCTCGGATTCACCCGCGCAGTGAACTGCCCGCAAAGTGATTACGATTTCCCTACCACCTTTCTTTGCGTGCTTTGCGGCCTTCGCGGTCTTTGCGTTAAACATCAAATGCGGAATATAGGGTTGAAATAACCTACTGCGCCGCGGCTTGAATTTTCGCCAGTTCCGACGCCACGATGCCGGCCGTCAGCTCGGCCCCGGCGCGTGAGGTGTGGG
>CBINJL010000024.1:0-12562 GCA_966250925.1 uncultured Opitutus sp.
CTCGAGTAACGGACGCACTAGGTGCGCCATGTAATATTGCGCCGTCTCCAGCGAGAGAAAGATGGGAGGCTGATCCGGATTGGCAAATCCGGCTGCTTCGGCGGCGAGCGGCCAAAACAGATCGACCAGGCGACGGGCAATGCCGCCCATCGTGATGGCGACACGCGGCTCAGTGAATGTGATGGTCGTGTTGGAGAAACAACGCGATCAATCCGAGAATCACGAACAACACCGACAGCATTCCGGCCTCCCAGCGCTCGAATCGATCCACCCGCAAACGCGAACTGCCGATGAGCGTCAGCCACGTGAGTAACGTCATGCCGCCGAGTGCCCCGACCGCGAGAATCGCGCTCAGCACCGCGAAGCCAAACCAGCCGAACTGGGTGGCCGACAAATAAAACGGCAGGAAGCCTTCACACGGCGACAGCGTCAGCATGACGAACAGCCCACTCACGGCCGCCCAATCGCCCCGCTCTGTCTTCACCAGCGGCGTGCCTTTGAGTTCCGCGTCCCAATGGGTGTGCCCGTGCGCGTGCTCATGCGTGCCGCAGTCATCACTCGGCGCGTGTGAACTGCCCGGCGGATGATGATGGCACACCCCGCGGCCGGACCACTGCCGCCAGCCGTAGTAGGCCGCGATGACGAACAGCAGCGCCGCCACGACTTTGGGAAACGCGTGCCCGACCGCTTCATCGAGTTGAAATCCGAACCACGCAATCACCAGCCCGAGCAGACTCGTCAGCACCACATGCCCGAGCCCCGCCGCCGCCACCATGCCGAGGGTGCGCGCCGTGCTCCATTGCCGGGCGCGGCCCACCAGGACAAACGGCAGCCAATGCGTCGGGATCGCCGCGTGCATGAAGGCCACCACGAAGCCCGTCAGGGCGATGGGAGCGAGAGTGGTGTCATTCATGGGCAAAGGAGTTCGGACGGGCGAAGCGCATCTTCCATGCGATAGCGCGGCGGCTGTCCAACGCGAACTCTAGCAAAGTCGTCAATACCCCGCGACGCGCCCAAAACTCCGCTTAAGTTTCCGCTCGGCAAACCGATGGGGCTGTCGTCCCTTTTCATCTTCATGCCCAAATCCTCCATCGGTTCCCTCGCCGCCCTCGCCGGCGCCCTCGCAGTTTCTCCAGCCTCCGCTCAAGTGGTGGTGTCGTCGTTTCCGAGCGACGATCTGAGCAACAACAACGGCTCAACCCTTTTCATCGATATCAACGGTGACTCGACCGACGACTTTCAGCTCACAGGTCATTTTTCATTCGGTAACTCCACGCTGAGCGGTATCGGCGGAAATCGCGTCGCAGTCGCAGGCTCCGGATCGACCACGTTGGATGTTTTTACGATCGGACAAACGATCGATAGCGGCCTCGACTTCAACTCCTACGGCAATTTCGGCAACTTCATCAACCAAGGCCTCAGCTTCGTCGGACTGCAGTTCAGCGTTTCCGGCCAAACCCACTACGGTTGGCTGGAATTCGATTTTAACGGCAGCGACAGCTTCACCGATGGCACGCTTTCGCTCGGCGCCTGGAACACCTTGGCCAACGGCGGTGCCACCATCAGCGATCTTTCCGCGGTGCCGGAACCGTCCACTGTCGGTCTGATCGGCGGTTTGGCCGCGGGACTCGGCGTCGCCTGGCAGCGTCTGCGCCGCAAGCCGTCCGTCGCGCCGGCTTCATCGGCCAACGCCTGACCGCGACACTTCCGCGTTCCGCCCGCCAACGCAACGCCACGAACGGACGTTGCGCCGGCGGACGCGTGCGTCAGCTTGCTCCGCCGTGAGTCTCGCCGCCCTCATCGCCAAAGCCCACGCCCTCGACCTGACGGAGTCGCCCGCCCAACACGAGCCGACCCGCCGTTTTGTAGTGCCGCGGCTCGATGACCTGATTGCACGCCTCGCCGCGCTGCGCGCCGAAGTCGACCGCGACCATGCCGCCACCATCGCCGCGGCACGGCAGCGCGACGCCGGCACGGTCGCAGGCGAAATCGACTGGGCGCGCTACCCGATCGGGTTTTGCCGCCACATTCGCGATGCCGTGCTGGCAAAAGTGCCGCGCGATCCGTTCCTGCAGGAGGCGCTCGCCGCAGGGGTCGTCATTAAACCGATCTTCGTGCTGCTCAAGGGCAGCTATTTTCAAAACGCCCTGCAGATCGGAAACTATTACGTGGATGTCGCCAACGACACCGTGTTTCCGGAAAAACCAAAACTCGATTGGGCGCCCATCGCCGCAGTCGATTTTGAAAACGTGGATTCGTGGCAACGTTTCGCCGCCGTCGCCGAAACCTACCTCAAGGTCGCGTTGTTTCCGAATCTGCTCTTCCCGCTCGCCTTTCCGGCCGCGCCGTTCTTCGCCATCCGCTCCAACGGCCGCATCGATCTCCTCGTCGCCCAGCATCAGATCGCGCTGAAGGATCTCGGGCAGAATCTCCGCCGCACCCGTGAACTGCTGGACAACACCACGCTGATGAACCGCACCCTGCCGCCGACTTATCGCGAACTGCTGGCGTCACGCTACGGCGGCAACCTTTTCGAAGCGTTTCCACTCGAATTCGCGCCGGCCGACATCGCCCATGTGCGCGACACGGTTTTGCCGGAGTTTCGTCAACTGCTCCAACAGCCCGAAGCCGCGGTGTATCCGGTCATGTCGGGTTATTTCCGCATGGTGGAAAACGCCGCCCAAATTCTGCGCCGCCACGATCTGCGCCCGGACGCCACCGCCCTCGCCCGCCTGCGCGCCAACGGCACGCTGCCTCCCGCCGTGCCGCCCGCACCGGCGCACTGGAACGTGGAGTGACGCGGATAGCCCGACGTCATCCTGCGGTGGATCAGTCCACTCCGCCGCGGGCGCACACGAGGTGCGCCCCTACAGTGGTGGCCTCATGCCATCCCAAATATCGCAGTCGCACCGCCGATTTCACGGAGCCCCCCTCTCCACCAAAACCCGTAATCCTTCGGCTTCACCGCGTGGTGAGCGCCTGCGGAGGTATTACGATTTCTTGCCGCCATTCTTTGCGTGCTTTGCGTTTCTCCGCGGTCTTTGCGTTAAACATCAACTGCGGAACATAGGGTCATTCTAAACTTGCTCCGGCCTTCCTGATTTTTCGTGCCCGCGCGGGCTTGTCGCCCCCGCCCCTCTGCGCACAAGCTCGGCGTTTCATGGATTCCGCCACTTCGCCCGATCTCGCCGCCGTGCGCAGCTACCTGCTCGATTTGCAGGACCGGATTTGCGCCGGGCTCGAAGCGGAGGAAACCGGTGCAGCCCGCTTTGTCACCGACGAATGGCAACGCCCGGCCGGCGGCGGCGGACGCACCCGCGTGATCGAAAACGGCACCGTGTTCGAAAAAGGCGGCGTGGCCTTTTCCCACGTCTGCGGCGACAAACTCCCGCCCTCGGCCTCCGCGCATCGTCCGGAGATCGCCGGCAAACCCTGGCAGGCCATGGGCGTTTCGCTCGTGATGCACCCGCGCAATCCACACGTGCCGACCAGTCACGCCAACGTGCGCTTTTTCTGCGCCGGCGACGGCCTCGACGATCCGACATCATTCCAAAATCCAGCATCCAAAATCGAAAATCCCACCTGGTGGTTTGGCGGCGGCTTTGACCTCACGCCCTATTACGGCCGCGACGAGGACGCGGTGCACTGGCACCGCACCGCCCGCGACGCGGTTGCGCCTTTCGGTGCCGATCTGCACCCGCGGTTCAAGACGTGGTGCGACGAGTATTTTTTCCTGAAACATCGCAATGAAGCGCGCGGCGTCGGCGGTTTGTTTTTCGACGATTTCAACGCCCTCGGTTTCGCCGACAGCTTCGCCCTGATGCGCAGTGTGGGCGACCACTTCCTGCCCGCCTACCAACCGATCGTCGCGCGCCGCAAGGACGCGCCCTGGACCGAACGCGAGCGCGACTGGCAGCTGTATCGACGCGGCCGATACGTCGAGTTCAACCTCGTGTGGGACCGCGGCACGCTCTTCGGCCTGCAAAGCGGCGGCCGCACCGAATCGATTCTCATGAGCCTGCCCCCGCAGGTGTCATGGAAATACAACTACACACCCGAACCCGGCTCCCCCGAAGCCGAACTGCACGAAAAATTCCTCCGCCCGCGCGACTGGATCGCGCGGTAATTACGAATTCAGAATTACGATTTACGAATGCATTCCCGGCACCGAGTCGATGAACCCAATCGTCCTTCGTAAATCGTCCCTCGAAAATCTCCATGACCTCCCGTGAACGTTTTCTCAAAGCCTGCGCCTGTGAACCGCTGGATCGTCCGCCGATCTGGGTGATGCGCCAGGCCGGGCGCTACCTGCCCGAATACCGCGAGCTGAAGGCGAAGTCGTCCTTCCTCAACATGGTGCGCACGCCGGAGCTCGCCCTCGAGGTCACGCTGCAGCCGCTGCGCCGTTTCGCGCTCGATGCGGCGATTCTGTTTTCGGACATCCTCGTCATCCCTGAGGCGCTTGGTCAGCCCTACCGCTTTCGCGACGCGGGCGGCATTGAGATGGCCCACCGGCTCGAAACCCGGGCGCAGGTCGATGCGCTCGCCGGGCCCGATGCCGTGCCGGAAAAACTCGCCTACGTGCCCGCCGCGCTGCGACTGATCCGGCAGGAACTGGGCGACAGCAAGGCCGTGCTCGGTTTCGGCGGTTCACCGTGGACGCTTGCCACCTACATGGTCGAAGGCGGCAGTTCGGAGGATTTCGAACGCATCAAACTGCTGTTCTACACCGACCGCCCGATGTTCGACGCGTTGCTGGAAAAACTCACCGCCGCGCTCATCACCTACTTCAAGCTGCAGATCGAAGCCGGCGCCGACGCCATTCAGATCTTCGACAGCTGGGGCGGCATCATCGCCGGGCCGGATTACGAGGCGGCGTCACTGCAATGGATTCGCCGCGTCGTCGCCGCATTGCCGCGCGATTTCCCGATCATCCTCTACGCCAAGGGCACGTTCCCGCACATCACCGACCAGGCCTTCAGCGGCGTGCGCGCGATCAGTCTCGACTGGACCTGCGACCTCGCCATCGCGCGCCGCAATCTGCCGGCGAATGTCGCGGTGCAGGGCAATCTCGATCCGACGCTGATGCAGACTTCCCCCGAAATCGTCGGCGCCGCCGCCACCCGCCTGCTCGAATCAATGCGCGGCCTGCCCGGCCATATTTTCAATCTCGGCCATGGCATCACGCCGCGGGCCAAGATCGCGTGCATGGAGGCGCTGGTCGATACCGTGACGCGCTTTCAATGAGATGCGCGTCTTGAGCAAGATCCGCGCAGCGTTCACCGCCGAATTCGCCTAGAGTGAAACTGTGAGCAACGCTGCAACCATCGCCATCATCGGCGGCGGAGTCACCGGACTCTCCGCCGCGCACCATCTGCACCGCGCCGGCGCGACGGTGCGACTCTTCGAGGCGTCACCGACCCTGGGCGGCGCGGTGCGCAGCGAACGTGACGGCGACTGGCTGATCGAGGCCGGGCCGAATTCGTTGCAGGAAAACTCGCCGGCGCTGACGGCCTTGATCGCTGAACTTGGTCTCGACGCCGAACGCTGCACCGCGCGCCCTGAAGCAAAGAATCGTTATATTCTGCGCGGCGGCCAGCCTGTGGCCGCGCCGACCTCGCCGCCGGGGTTGTTGTCGTCGCCATTGTTTTCATTCGGCGCCAAACTGCGCGTGTTGAGCGAAGTCCTGAAACGTCCGCGCCTGCGGCCGGCAGATGTGAGTCTGGCCGATTTTGTCCGCAGTCACTTCGGCGACGAACTGGTCGACTACGGACTCAATCCCTTCGTGTCCGGCGTATACGCGGGCGATCCGGAAAAATTGTCCGCCCGCCACGCGTTTCCGTCGTTGTGGAAAATGGAGCGCGAGACGGGTTCGATCATCCGCGGCCAGATCAAGGCGGCAAAAGCGAAACGCGCCCGCGGCGAAACTGCCGGACCGCCGCCGATCATTTCCTTTCACGACGGACTCGGCCGTCTGCCGGCCGCACTCGCTGCCGGGCTGCCCGCCGGCGTGATCGAAACCGAGGCGACGGTGGAAAGCCTGCTGCGCGGCGAAGGCGGTTGGAACCTGGTGTGGAGTCGCGGAGGCCGTCCGCAGACCGAAACCGTTGGCCGCATCGTGCTGGCATTGCCGGCGCACGCGCTGGCGCGACTCACCATCGGCCCGCTCGGGGAGCGTCCGCTGGCGAGTCTCGGCGATATCGTCTATCCGCCTGTGGCGGCCCTGTTTCTCGGTTATCGCCGCGAGCAGCTCACGCATCCGCTCGACGGCTTCGGCCTGCTGGTGCCGCAAAAGGAACACCGCCAAGTGCTCGGAGTGCTGTTCTCGTCGACGCTTTTTCCCCAGCGCGCGCCGACCGATCACGTTGCCCTCACCGTCATGCTCGGCGGCGTGCGCCGCACGGATCTGGGACGAGCCGATGACGATGAGATCGTGAGCATCGCCCGGCGCGAGTTGGGCCAAATGCTCGGGGTGCGCGGCGAGCCGGTTTTCCAGCGACTCAATCGCTGGACCCACGCCATCCCGCAATACGATCTCGGTTACGGCGCGCACCTCAAAACCATGGCTGATTGCGAACAGCAGCATCCCGGGCTGCTCATCGGCGGCCATGCGCGCGACGGGATTTCGTTGCCGCAGTGCCTGGAATCCGGCGCCGCCCTCGCCCGCCGGGCGCTCGGGTGACGTGCCGCTGCGAGCCGCGGGCTGAGCGAGTGCAGCCCCTGCATTTTGCCGGCGGCGGCAGTTCTTAAGACGGCCGGGCGTGGGGCCGGCGCCGGAGGTGTGCCGGAAACAGCTCGACGGAAGGCAGTTGCCCGTCTTTCGCGGGGCCGGTGGCCCGACCGGCAAATACCCCGCGGCCATCCTTGACTCGCCCCCTTCGCGGGGTAGCCTCGGCGCCCTTTGTTTTCCGGATGGCGCAAGACCTGAAAAACACCCTGCTGCTGCCCAAGACCGACTTCCCGATGCGAGCGAACCTCGTCAAACGGGAACCGGAGCGCCTCGCGCATTGGGACAAGCTGGACCTCTACCAGGCGATGCAACGCCTCCGGGCCGACGCCCCGACCTTCGTGCTGCACGACGGGCCGCCGTTTACCAACGGCGACGTCCACATCGGCACGGCGTTGAACAAAACGCTCAAGGACATCGTCTGCCGCTACAAAACGATGCGCGGCTTCCGCACCCCCTACGTGCCGGGCTGGGACTGCCACGGCCTGCCGATCGAGCAGAAGGTGACGCGCGAAATCCAGGAGAGCGGCGAGGACGTGTCGACCGCCGAACGTCGGGCGCGTTGCGATGCGTTTTCCGAGCGCTGGATCACCACCCAGAAGCAGCAGTTCAAACGCCTCGGCGTGCAGGCCGACTGGGCCAGCGAATACAAGACCAAGGCCCCTGCCTACGAGGCCGACATCATCCGCACCTTCGCGTCGTTCGTGGCGCAGGATCTGGTCTATCGCTCGAAGAAACCGGTCTACTGGTCGATCCCTTTCGAAACCGCCCTCGCCGAGGCCGAAATCGAATACAAGGACCACGTCTCACCGGCCATCTGGGTGAAGTTTTCCGTGCCGACGGAGGAAGCGCAAAAATTCGGTCTGCCGACCGACAAACCGCTGTCCGTCGTAATCTGGACGACCACGCCGTGGACGATCCCGGCCAACCTCGCCATCGCGGTGCATCCGCAGGTCGACTACGTCGTGGCCGATCTCGGCGCCGAACGTATCGTCGTCGCGCAGGCGCTGCTCGGCGCGGTGTTGCAATCGGCCAAACACGATGGCGACGCGCCGATCGTGCACACCGTCAAAGGCGAGCAACTGGAGCGGATCGCCCCCCGCCACCCCTTCATCGATCGCCCCTCGCCCGTCGTGCTCGCCGACTACGTCACGACCGACAGCGGCACCGGTTGCGTGCACACCGCGCCCGGGCATGGCGCCGAAGACTATCTGACCGGCCTCAACTACGGCTTGGAAATCTATTGCCCGGTCGGCGACGACGGTCGCTATGTCGACGACGGCCAGGTGCCGGCAGAATTGGTCGGGCTGTCCTGCCTCGAAACCGTCGAGGACCTCGCCGCCAAAAAAACCTCCCCGGCCAATATCGGCGTGCTGAAACTGCTGGCCGAAAAGAACGCCCTGCTGGCCAAGGCGCGTTATCCGCACAGCTACCCGCACTGCTGGCGCTCCAAGACGCCGATCATTTTCCGCGCCGTCGACCAGTGGTTCGTTTCGCTGGATAAGGCCGGAGCCGACGTGGCCGCACCGCTGGCCGGTCAGGCGCCCCGCACCACCGCACTCAACTCAATCGGCGGGGTGAAATGGATCCCCACCTGGGGCGAGGCCCGCATCCGCGGCGCCGTCGAAGCGCGCCCGGATTGGTGCGTCAGTCGCCAGCGTTCCTGGGGTGTGCCGATCATCGCTTTCTACGGTCCGGACAAGGCGCCCTACATCGACGCCGGCGTGATTCGCGCCGTGGCCGACAAGATCGCCACGCGCGGCACCAATTACTGGTATGATGCCGACGCCGCCGAAATCCTCGCCGGCATCGCGTTGCCTGCCGGCTGGCCGGCCGCCGCCGAACTAACCTGCGGTCGTGACACGCTCGACGTGTGGATCGATTCCGGTTCTTCGCACAACGCCGTGCTCGCCACCGGCCAAGGCACGACCTCGTGGCCGGCCGATCTTTACCTCGAAGGCAGCGACCAACACCGCGGCTGGTTCCAATCCTCCCTCTGGACCTCGATCATCTCGCAGGGCGCCGCGCCCTACAAAGCTGTGCTTACCCACGGCTTCATTGTCGGCGAAGACGGCAAAAAGATTTCCAAGAGCGGCCAGTATGAAAAGCCGCCCACGTCCGACCGCTACATCAACGAACACGGCGCCGATGTGATCCGCCTTTGGATCGCGTCGCAGGACTTCACCCAGGACATCACCTTGTCCGACAAAATCCTCGGCATCGCCGGCGACGCGTATCGGCTTTATCGCAACACCTTCCGTTACCAGCTCTCGACTCAGTTCGATTTCGATCCGGCGACGCAGACCGTGCCAGTCGCCCAGATGGATACGCTCGACCGCTGGGCGGTGCACCAGACCGCGCAGCTCGCGCAGGCCTGCACCGCCGCCTACGACGCCTACGAGTTCCACCGCGTCCAGCAGCTCTGCAACCACTTCTGCTCGGTCACGCTATCGTCGATCTACCACGACATCCTCAAGGACCGCCTCTACACTCTGGCCGCGGATCATCCGCTGCGCCGCTCCTCGCAGACCGCGATCCATCACATCTTCCACACGCTGGTGCGCCTGCTCGCGCCGATCCTGAACTTCACCGCCGACGAAGCGTGGTCGCACGCGACCGCCGGCAACGATTTCTCCGAGCAGCCGATCCACCTGCAGGACTGGCCGCGGATTCCGACCGACTGGACCAACGCAACCGTCGATGCCGAGATCTCCGCCTTGCTCAAGGTGCGTGGTCAGGTCACCGAATCGATCGAACCCGCCCGCCAGGCCGGCAAAATCGGCAAATCGCTTGATGCCGCGATCGCGCTCACGCCCGCCGGCACCGATCCCGTCGCCGCCGTGCTCGAAAAGCACCGCGAATTTCTGCCCGAACTGTTTATCGTCTCCCGTGTCTCCGTTACCCCGGCGTCCGGCGACCAGAACCTCCAAGTCGGCGTCAGCCACTGCCAGGAACACGGCGACGTGCGTTGCCCGCGTTGCTGGCGCTGGGTTCCGGAACTCACCACCGGCCCACAGGGTGAAACCTGTCCACGCTGCGCGGAGGCACTCGGCTAAACTTCCTTTCTCCCCTCAATACCGATGGCAAAAAAATCCCCTACCCCGACCGCCCGGAAACCCGCCGCCAAATCGACGACGAAGAAAGCCAGTCCCACCAAATCAAACACCAAGAAGAGTCCGCCCAAGAAACCTGCCGCCAAGAAACCGGTCGGTGGCACCGCGGCGAAGAAGACCAGCCAGAAAACCGTCGCGCCCACTCCGCCTGTCGCGAAGAAAAAAGCCGCCGCCAAGACCACACAGAAACTTCCCGTAAAAAAAACCGCGCCCAAATCTTCGCCTGCCTCCAAATCGGCCAAAGCTCCGACCAAGAAAACGGCAGCGACCAAATCGTCCGGCACGAAATCTGTTTCCCTTCATCCTAAAAAGGCCGTTGAAGCGCCCGCCAAAACCGCGACGCCCTCACCGGCCCCGGCGAAAGCCGGAACCAAAACCAAATCCACTTCCGTGAGTTCTTCTGGAAATTCCAAACCATCCAAAAAAGCCAGCGCCCGCAGCGCCCTGCGCAATCGTGTGCTCGGCCGCTCCAAGGCGCCGAAGGCCATCGCCTTCAGCCTCGACGAGGTGCAGGCCATCGCCAAAACCTCGACCGAGCGCGAGAACAGCGAGGCCAATCAGAAAGCCAAGAAGACCGCCGAGAAAAAGGCGGCCATCGAGGCTTCCATGAAAGCGTCCAAACCCACCCATGTCGCCGCCGCTTCCCTGGCCGACATCCTCGGGTTCACGCCCGGCGGCGGGAACAAGAATCCCTACGACGACCCCAAGCAGGTCCCGGAAAAATTCCGCCGCTACTACAAGCTGCTCCTCGAACTGCGTGAACACCTCACCGGCCAGATCGACCAGCACTCCGAGGACACCCTCAAGCGTTCCTCCAAGGACGACGCCGGCGACCTTTCCTCCTACGGTCAGCACATGGCCGACGCCGGCACCGACACCTTTGATCGCGATTTCGCGCTTTCCCTCGTCGCCAACGAACAGGAAGCGTTGTCCGAAATCGAAGCCGCCATCACCCGCATCAAGAACGGCTCCTACGGCGTCTGCGAAGTGACGGGCAAACCCATCGCCAAGGAACGCCTCATGGCCGTTCCCTTCACCCGCTACTCCGCCGAAGCCCAGAAGCAGATCGAGCGCAACCGCCACCGCGTGCGCACGCAGGCCGGTCTCTTCGGCGAGTTCGGCGAAGAAGGTGCCACGCTGTCCGACACCAGCGAAGACGATTGATCGCCCGCGGCGACGCGTCGCGTCGCTCGTTGCGCCGGTGATATGCAACCGTCATCGCCCCCGCCCGCCTCGCCGTCGGCAAACTCCGCCGGCGCCTCCCTCACGGAGGCGTCCGGGCCGGCCGCGACCTCGCGCTGGCAACGACTCCTCGCCTACCGGTTGCTGTGGGTTCTGGCCGTGGCGGTGCTCGTGTTCGACCAAGCCACCAAGGCCTGGATCGTGCAGCGCATGCCGCTCGGCACGTATGGCGCGCAGTTCGGCGCCATCACCGTCATCGAGAATTTCTTTTATCTCGTCCATGTCGGCAACACCGGCGCGGCCTGGAGCCTGTTCACCGGTCGCAGCGGCTGGCTCGCCCTGCTCGCCGGAGCGACGCTGCTGGCGATCTATTTCTGGCGCCGCGTGCTCGGCCTGCGCGACCGCATCGTGCAGTGGAGCTTCGGTCTGCTTTGCGGCGGCATCGTGGGCAATCTGATCGATCGTGTCGCCTACGGCCATGTGGTCGATTTTCTCGACTTCCATTTCGGCGACTACGTTTACCCGACCTTCAATGTCGCCGACTCGGCCATCTGCGTGGGCGTAGTGGTTTACGTGATACACGCGCTGCGGCACCCGCCGGAGCAGGCCGGAAACACCTGACCGGAAAATCGGCCGCGCGTAACAACGCTGGGCCACCCGCACCGCGCCGGACTCACTCCACGTTGGCCATCTGTTCGCGAATACGTTCGAGTTCGTTCTTCAACTCGATGACCCGCTTCGCGATTTCGAGGTCGTTGGCCTTGCTGCCGATGGTGTGAATCTCACGGCCGATTTCCTGCAGGATGAACTCGCCTTTGCGCCCGATCTCACCGTCGGAAGCGAGCAAGGCCCCGAGCTGATCGAGATGGCTGCGCAACCGCGTCAGTTCCTCGGTGATGTCGCAGCGATCAGCAAACAGCGCCACCTCGCGCAACACGCGTTCGTCAGACAAATCCAATTGCAGGTCGGCCTCGCGCAGGCGTTTGAACAATTGCTCGCGATAAGCCGGGGCGACCAACGGCGCACGCTCCGCCACCGCATCGACGTGCGATTTCAGCGTATCAATCCGGCTGAGAAAATCCTGCAACAGCGCCGCGCCTTCACGCGCCCGCATGGCGGCAAATTCACGCAATGCTTCCCGCGCGGCAGACAACACCGCCGCCTCGATCGCATCGCTCAATTCCGGCTCCGCGGTGGAACGCCGGTCAGTCGCGATGGCCCACAGCAACGCGGCGTCGGGCGCAAATGCCAGTCCCTGCGAATCCGCCAGCGCCCGCAGTCGTTCCAGCGCCGCGCCGACCTTGCCTTCTTCGCCCCCGGTGGCTTCGAGCGAAAGCTGCAGGTGCACCTTGCCGCGACTGGCGACCTCGCGCACGAGCTCGGTCAACTTGGATTCGAGCGGCGCCCACGCTTCCGGCAGACGCATCGAGAGATCGAGCGACTTGCGATTCACCGCATTCACCTGCGCCACCACATTGGCGTCTCCCGCCGCCGCCACCCCACCGACGGCCCGCTCTACGGGCTGCGCGAAAGCGACCTG
>CBINJL010000025.1:0-12482 GCA_966250925.1 uncultured Opitutus sp.
GGCGACAGTGACCGGATCCTTCGAGATGCGCCGGAGGACGAAGTGCCCCTCGCCATCGGTGCCGCGGCGGTACCAGCGTCCCTTCGCCGAGTCCCCCCAGAAGCGGCCCCACATCGAGAGCCCGCCGTGGTCGACGCGGGGAATGAAGTCGATGCCGACGGAGTCGCCGCGGACGTTGCCACTCACCTCGGTAACCATCGAGGTATCAGCAGGGCTGAATGCCGAGACGTCCGGCCGGCGGAAGCAGGTTTCGTCGGCAAGGCGCGCCACGGCGGCCGCGATTTTGGCCTCGAGCGCGCCGGCGTCGAGCGGCGGCGATCCGTCGCGAGCGGGTGCGTCTGCGGGTGCTCAACAACGAACGGCGCGGCGCCATCGTGGAGGCGAGGGTCGATTCACTGGAACTGAGCGGGGTGTATCGGCAGATCAAAGGCTCGGTCAATCTCGCCAACGGCACCTTCGCGGCCGTGACCTCCGGCGGTGGGCGGCTGAACACCGGCGGGTTGCTACACACGCCGTGGTTCAGAAGCAGTTCCGAGTATCAGTTTGTTTTTCGCCTGACTGAGGCGGGACTGGAGGGGGAAGGCTCCGGGTGGGAAATGACTCTGGAAGGCAATGCCGCCGGCACGGCGGCGCGGCTCCCGACCGATGAAATGCCGGCCGGGGACGGAGCGTATGTTTGGCTGGGCGAGCGTTGGGTGGAGCTACCGAGTAACGACTTCAAAGCGAAGCAAAGCGTCTTGCGGGTGGCCGGGAGTTTTCTGGGCGCCTTCGCCAACGCGAGCTCGGGGCAGCCTCCGGAGGACGCGGCTGATTTGCCGATCGCCGATCTGTTTTTCAGCGGCACCGCCGAGGTGCCCGCGGTGCCCATGAATCGTGAAATCTTCCTCGCCTTCCGCGGTCGGCAGGCCCGGCCGGAGAATGTGCCGGTGGATTACCCCGAAGTCGAAGTGGGCAAAGTGCGGCTGAACGCGGACGGCACGCGGCAGATTCCACTTTACAGTGTGGCGCCGGGTTTGGCCGGGTTCGGAGATCATCGCGAAGTGGCGACGATTGAAGACATGAATCCGGACGTCGTCCTGGTGCGCGTATTCCTGAGTGAGCCGGGCCGCTACTGCATCGCCGGCCACGAGCAGGCCTTCGAATTCGCGGTGAGCGATTGAAGCAGGCAGACACCGCCGGCAGCGGAAATCAGCCCGGGTGAGACCTGCCTGAAACGGGGCGGGGCGACCGGGCGGGCGGACCGCGCCGGCACCGATTTTCAGGTCTCCATTTCAGGCAAATCGATCCTGGAAGGAGGCCATTGCTACAACAACAACAACGAAAAAATGGAAACCCCACAAACCGTCCACGTGATTCACGAAAAACCGGCCCAGACCAAGACGTCGGGATTGGCGATCACCTCTATGATCATCGGCATTCTCAGTATTTTGGGAGCAGCCATGTTTCTGCTGCCGTCGCTGCTGGCGGTTATTTTTGGACATATTGGGATCAATCAATGCAACCGCGATCCCATGATGACCGGCAAGGGCATGGCCATTACAGGTCTCGTGCTCGGCTACCTGACTCTGGCCGGCTGGGTGGTCTGGTTCCTCTTCTTCGGCGGGCTTATGCTGGCCGGCGCAGCGGCCAGCGCCAGCGGCTACTGACCCCACCTGTAACGATGGAAAAGTCACGCCAAGAGACCGGCGAGAGTCGGTCTCTTGGTCGTCGCATCTCTCCCTGACGCGGATGCCCCACGGGTTTCGATCGCGAGAATGGGAACGAGAGGCAGGTGCGGACGGCGGGACGTGGCGGAAGGGCGAGAACGAGAACGATTACGAGAATGAGAACGAGAATGAGTGGGGAGGGGTTACGCGGGGGTTGAGGAGCCTTCATCCCAGCCGAGTTCGCGGCGACCGGCGGGGGTGAGGTCGTCGGGCGTCCACGGCGGATCCCAGGTCAGCGTGACCGTGGCCGCCGCGATGCCGGGGACCGCTTCCGCCGCCGCTTTCACTCCGGCGAGAATGACGTCTCCGGCCGGGCAATACATCGTGGTCAATGTCATCGTGATGGTGGCGTGCGGGCCGTCGACGCTCACGTCGCGCAGCAATCCGAGGTCGACGATGCCGATGCCGTATTCCGGGTCGGGCACGCGCGTAATGGCATCTCGGATACGATCAATGAGGGAGGGTTCGGAGCCGTTCATGGGAAGAATTCGGAGCTGGTGCCGTCACGGGTCGGCAGTGCCGCAGATGGACCGCCACCGCCACGGCGTGCGTGGCGTAGAGACCGAGCGCGACCACGAGGAGGACGGTTGAAAACGCCAGCAGCCGCGGCCCATCCGCGATCCCCCCCACCGCGAGCAGCGCCACCGCGATGGCTTGCAGGGCGGCCCAGAGCGGCAGCAATCGCGGCCAGCCGAGCTCGGCGGTGAGCGGCACGCGTTCCCGTCCCACCCGCGGTCCGTAGGCTTTCATCCACACCAGAAACGGCAGGATTTTGGCGAGCATACCCAGAATCATGAACGCGAGCACGCCCGCGATCAGCACCACGCCATAGGCCAGCGCGGTGCGGAGCATGGCTTCGCCGTCGGGCAACAAAATCAACGCGGCGCCGCCGCCCGGCAGGGCGACGAGTCCCGCGCCGGCGCCGAGCAGGAATACGCGCACCGGCGTTTCGAATCGCCGTCGCCGTCGCGTGGCCAGCGTGGCCCGCAGGGCGATCGCGGTCAGCCCCCACGCCCCGACCAGCACGACCGCGCCCGCCATCGTCAGCCCGCGCCCGGCGCCGACGAGACCGACGACGAGTGCACCCAGCCCGACCTGTGACAGCATGAGCCCCGCCAGCGCCAACCGCGGTCGTTGCGCCTGCGCCAGCGTGAACATGGGCACGAGTTGAAAGGTCACGCCCTGGATCAACGTGCCGAAAAATCCCACCACGCCGGCATGGGCGTGGGCCCGCAACAGGTCCAGCACATCGACCGGCAGAAACGGCGTGTTGCGGTTCCACGCCATCAACGCGCCCGAACACGCCGTCAGTGCCAGCCAGCCGGTGGCGAGTGGCAACGACCACGCGGCGGCGACGGGACGAGCGGCAAAACGTGCGCGCCATCGTGCCATGCAGCAGGGCGATGCCGAGCGCCACCGCCGTGCCGGCGACCGCGGCCGCGCCATAGCTGCCGTGCAGAAAGGCGAGCCCCAGCATCGGCATGCCCACGGCCTGCAGTCCGAGATGCCACCACACCGCCCCCCGCCGCGCCCGCAGTGGCGTGCCGAGAATCACCGGCGCCAGTTGGTAACACGCCCCGGCGCAAATCGCGACCAGGCCGCCGGGCAGCCAAAGGTGCGCGACGCCGACCAACGCGGGGTGAAAATGCGGCAGTCGCAACCATTCCGGTTGCCGTGCCAGCAGGCCCGCGCCCGCGATCAAATTGATCAGACCGAGCCCGAAAAATCCCAGCGGGAGCCAGCCACCGCCGACGAGCGACATCGCCTGCGGACGGGATTTCTCAGGCGCGGGTGATGACGGTGCGCCAGCTTCCATCGGGCAATTCCTCGCTGCGGTGGCCGAGGCCCCGGCGTTCGAGTTCGGGCAGTAGAAAAATCGGCTGCCGGTCGGTGCGGGCGATCATGGTGTCGCCCGGCGCGAGCTCGGCCGCGACTTCCAGAATGGCGATCATCGGTTCAGGGGGGGGCAGGCCCCGCACGTCGAGTTCGTCGGATTCGAACTCAGGCGCGGTTTCGTCTTCGTGTCTGTGGTGGCGGGCGTTGTCGGAAAATGCGGAGGAGTCCGGTTTCATGGCGGCGAAAGGAAAACGGGGGCGGGACGGTGATCAGGGCGTTGCGAGTTGGGCGCGGAGCACGCTCAACACGTCATCGGCCTGCCAGTGGTTGCCGCGCCAGATTTCAACCACCTTGCCGGTGGGATCGATCAACGCGGTGCAGAGCGTGTGGTTGAGCAACGCGCCGTCGCGTTCGGTGAAGACGGCGAAGGCCCGGGCGAGCATTTCGATCTGCGCCGGCTCGCCGGTGGCGAAACGCCACACCGCCCGATCCGCGCCGAGTGCCTCGCCGTAGGCGGCGAGAATCTCCGGGCGGTCGAAAGCCGGATCAAGCGTGACGCTGAGCAATCCGACGCGACCACGCAGTTGGGGATCGTTGCCGATCGCCGCCTGCAGTTCGCCGTAGCGCAAGGCCATTGCCGGGCAAAACTCCGGCACCGGGCAGCGCGTGAAGATGAAGGTGATGACCGTGTGGCGGTCCGTCCCCAGCGTGGGCGGAAGCGGTTGGTTTTGTTCATCGATCAACGCGAACGCCGGGAGCGTGTCGCCCGCCCGCAGTCGCACGCTGGCGGGTCGTGGCCGGACCGGCGCGGCCGGCGCGGTCCGCTGCGAATCACGTCCCAGCACCGTGAACTGCGAGGCGCGCGAACGGGTGTCGCTCACCTCGAATTGAAATCGCACGCGATCGCCCGCTTGCAGGTTCGCGGTGGCATTCCGGTCGTCCACCGCAAACGCCATCGTCATGGCCGGCATGAACCCCGGCACCGGCTCGTGCGCCACGATGGGGCGACCGTCGTCGAGCAAGGCCTCGATAGTGCCGGTGATGGTGTAGGTGCGGGAACTCGCGGCCAGGCCGGCGGCGGTGCCGAGGGCGAGGGCGGTGGTGGAAATTAAACGCAGGATCGAACGCATGGGACGATCATCCGTGAAACCGCCCGCGCCCGCCTTGATGTGAGTCAAGCCGCGGCAGGGTTTCGCCAAACGCGCACGGAAGTCGCGCGGCCTTGATGCACATCAAGGCGCCGCGGCGGCGGTGGAGGTAGAGTCCGCCATCGTCATGAAAACCCAAACATTCCTTTTCTTCGCCGCCGCGTCCCTCGCGGTTGTTCTCGGCACCGGCTGCGGCCAGGCCGATTCGAAATCAGCCGCCGCGCCGGCGACGAAATCCACACCTGCGGCCCCGGCCAAGGCCACTGCGCCGAAGGACGGCCGCGCCATCACCGTGACCGGCAGTGACACGATGAAGTTCGACATCACCGAAATCACCGCCGCCCCGGGCGAAGCGCTGGCGGTCACGTTCGTCAACGTCGGCACCATGCCGAAGTTTTCCATGGGCCACAACTGGGTGCTGCTCGCCGCTGACGTCGACGCCGGCGCCTTCGCGATGGCCGCCGCCCAGGCGGTGAAAACCGAATACGTGCCCGCCGACCGCGCCGCCGAAGTCGTTGCATCGACCAAACTGCTCGGACCGAAGGAGAGCGACACCGTCGTCTTCAAAGCCCCCGCGAAACCCGGCCGCTACGTCTATCTGTGCACCTTCCCCGGCCACTTTCAGGTGGGGATGAAGGGCGTGCTGATTGTCCGGTAGACCATGCGATTTCCTGTATCCATCCGACACTGACACAATCATGAAAACACTGAACCGCTTCATCGTTCCGGCCGTGTTTGCCGGACTGTTGGCCGGCCTCACCGGCTGCGCTCCCGCGGGCGACTCCGGCGCCTCCGCGACCAAGACCGCCGGCGGCGGCACCCAATCCGCCGCCGAGGCCACCTACGTTGCGCCCGGCGAAAAGGATCAATACTACCTGTTCTACTCCGGTGGCCACAGCGGCCAGGTCTTCGTGGCCGGCATCCCGTCGATGCGCCACCTGTCGACCATCCCGGTGTTCGCTCCGTATCCAGGAACCGGTTACGGATTCGACGAGGAGTCCAAGGCGCTGCTCGGCGACTACACCTGGGGCGACGTGCACCACCCGGGCCTGTCCAAGACCGACGGCAACTATGACGGCCGTTGGCTCTTCGTGAACGACAACGCCAACAACCGCATCGCCCGCATCGATCTGCGTGACTTCAAGACGCACCAGATCCTCGGCCCGATTCCCAATTCCAGCGGCAACCACGGCTCGTCGTTCGTGACCGACAACTCCGAATACGTGCTCGTCGCCACCCGCTTCTCCGTGCCGTTGCCGAAGGGCCGTTACGCCGAACTCGAAAAGTATGCCGAGGAATTCAACGGCGTCGTCAGCGGCATCAAGGTCGACCCCGCTTCCGGCGAGATGAGCGTGGGCTGGCAGGTGCTCACGCCGCCGTTCAACTGGGATCTCGGTTCGACCGGCAAGGGGCCGAGTGCCGGCTGGGCGTTCTGGACGTCCTACAACACCGAGATGGCGAGCACGGTGATGGAGGCCAACTCCACCCAGCTCGACCGCGACTACGCCGCCATCGTCAACTGGCATGCGGCCGAACAGGCTGTCGCCGACGGTAAAATCACCGCGGTCGACGGCGTGCCGGTGATCGATCCGGCCAAGGCGCCCGGCGTGCTCTACTTCCTGCCGGTGCCGAAGTCGCCGCACGGCATCGACACCGATCCGTCCGGCCGCTGGATCGTCGCCTCCGGCAAACTCCAGCCCGTCGCCGCGGTCTTTGATTTCGAAAAGATCCAGGCCGCCATCGCGGCGCAGGATTTCGAAACCACCTTCCGCGGCGTGCCGGTCATCCGCTACGAAAGCGTGATCGAGGGTGAAGTGCCGGTCGGCCTCGGCCCGCTGCACACCCAGTATGACGGCAAGGGCAACGCCTACACGTCGCTCTACATCGAATCGACCGTGGCCAAGTGGACCATGCCGCCGTGGACCGCCGAGCAGAAGGCGGACCTCAATCTCGTCGTCACCGACAAGATCGACGTGCACTACAACATCGGCCACCTCGTCATCGGCGCCAGCGACACCCGCGAACCCTACGGCGACTACCTCGTGGCCATGAACAAACTCTCCAAGGGGCGCCACCTTTCCACCGGTCCCGCCCAGCCCGAGTCGAGCCAGTTGATCGACATCCGCGGCGAGAAAATGGCCATGCTCTACGAGGCGTTCACCGAACCGGAGCCGCATTTCGCCCAGGTCATCCGCGCCGATCTGGTCAAGCCGATCGAGGTCTACCCGCGCGACGAAAACAAACATCCGCACGCCGCCTGGAGCGCCGAGGAAACCGGCATCACCCGCAACGGCAATGTGGTTGAAGTGAAGATGATGGCCATCCGCAGCCGCTTCATTCCCGAGCGCATCGACCTCAACGAAGGCGACGAACTGGTGCTGCACATCACCAACGTCGAGCAGATGCCCGACATGATCCACGGCCTCGCGATCGCGGAGCAGAACGTGAACGTCATCTTCGATCCGGGCGAGACCAAGACCGTGCGCCTCAAGGCCACCAAGACCGGCGTGTTTCCGTTCTACTGCACCAACTTCTGCTCGGCGCTCCACCAGGAGATGCAGGGCTACGTCACGGTGAAACCGGCCAGCCTGTAATCCGCTCCCTTCATTCTCGTTCTCTTACTCATTCTCGTTCTCGAACGCGCCCTGGGCGCTGAGAACGGGAACGAAGAACGAGGACGATAAAACCCGATTCATTCTTCTCATGAACACACTCCTCCGCCGCGAACTTCTCTTCATGCGTCGCCCGCTCAATCTCGGGTCGCGCCTGCTGCTGCTGCTCGCGGCGGGGGCGATTGTGGCGGCGGTGTTTCTGCCGCTGTGGAAAATCCATCTCGTCGCGCCGCAGTATCGCGAGGGCCTCGCGCTGCACATCTTCACCCACCAGCTTGTCGGCGGCAACGGCGGCACCGATCTCAACGAGATCAATCTGCTCAACCACTACATCGGCATGAAGCCGCTGGCCGAGGCCGACTTCGTGGAGATGCAGTGGATGCCCTTCGCCTTCGGCATCTTCGCGCTGCTGGCGCTGCGCGCCGCGGTGCTGGGACGCATGGTTGCGCTGGTCGATCTGCTCGCGCTCTTCCTGTATTTCTCCGCCTTTTCGCTCGGGAGTTTTTATTACCGGCTCTACAGCTATGGCCACTCGCTCGATCCGCGGGCGCCGATGACGATCGAGCCGTTCACGCCGGTCATGATCGGTTCGCAGCAGATCGCGAACTTCATCCAGACCAGCCTGCCGCAGATCGGCTCACTCGTCATGGCCGCGTTTCCGGTTCTGGTGGTGGCCGCGATGTGGTTGTCGCGAAAGGAGGAGCCGTGAAACGCATCGCGATCGCGGTCGCCGCCGGACTGGCGGCGATGCTGGTCTTCTCCGCCGTGGAACGGACGGGGACGTCCGTTCTCCAGGACGCGCCCGCGTCCCCCCTGGAGAACGGACGCCTTCATCCGTTCACGCCGCTCGCGGAATCCGCCGGCGACGCGCTTCGCGCCCGTCTCGCCGCCGCGCCGGCCGGGGCGGTTCTCCCCGTCGCGCCGGGCGTTTACGCCGGCCCGTTCGTGCTCGCCCGACCGGTCGTCCTGCGCGGCGAGCCCGGCGCGGTGCTCGACGGCGGCGGTCTCGGCAACGTGGTGACGATCGAGGCGCCGGACACCGAAGTATCCGGATTTCAGATACGGAGATCCGGCCGTGATCTCGGCGCCGACCACGCGGCGATTTCCATCCGCGGCGACCGTGCGGTGGTGCGCGGCAACCGCATCGCCGACAGCCTGCACGGCATCTATGTGAAGCGTGCGGCCGACGCGACGATCACCGACAACGTGATTCTGGGCGACGGCGCGGCCGTGACCGCGGTGTCCGATCCGCTGGTGCGCGGACTCGCGCCCGGGCAGGACGAACTATGCGGCGTGCCGACGGCGCAGGATCGGCGCGGCAACGGCATCCACCTGTGGAACTCCGCCGGTCACGTGATCCGCGGCAACACCATCACCGGCACGCGCGACGGCGTGTATTTCTCCTTCACCGACCACACGCGGCTCGAAGACAACGTCATCGTCGGCGTGCGCTACGGGCTGCACTACATGTATTCCGACGAGAATGTTTTTGTGCGAAACACCTTTCGCGACAGCGCGGCCGGCGCGGCGCTGATGTATTCGAAGCACCTCGAGTTGCGCGAAAACCGCTTCCTCGCCAACCGCAGTCAGCGCGCCTACGGCCTGCTACTGCAGTCGGTCGACCACACGGTCATCGCCGGCAATCGCATCGAGGGCAATACGCTCGGACTCTACCTCGAAAACGCCAACGCCAACCGCATCGCCGACAATCTCGTCGCGGCCAACTACGTGGGCGTGCGGGTGAGCGACAGCTCCGCCGCCAACGTGTTTTCCGGCAATCGTTTTGTGCAGAACCTGCACCCGGTCGAAACCTCCGGCGTCAATGCGGCCAATGCCTGGGCCGATTCCGGCCGCGGCAATCACTGGGAAGGCGCGCTTGCGCTCGATCTCGATCGCGATGGCGTGGCTGACCTGCCGCATCACGAAGTCGATCTGTTCGGCCGGTTGCGTCGCGACTTTCCCGCCATCGGGCTGCTTTCCGCCAGTCCGGGCGAACGGCTGCTGCGTTTCATCCAGGGACGGATCGGCGGGCGCGGCCGCGCCCGCGTGAGCGATCCCGCACCGCTGGTTTCCCATCCCGCTTTCTCCTCGCCATGATCTCCCTCCGGCATCTGCACAAGGCCTACGGTCGCCGCACCGTGTTGCGCGACCTGACCATCGATTTCGCCGCGGGCCGGCTGAATCTGCTGCTCGGCGACAACGGCGCGGGCAAGACCACCTGCCTGCAATTGCTCGCCGGGCTGCAGCGGGCGGATGCGGGCGAGATTTCCATCGCCGGCTGCGACCTGCGCACGCGGCGGCGCGACGCCCTCGCGCGCATGGCCTACCTGCCGCAGGTGCCGCGGTTTCATCCGCGGCTGACGCCGGAGCACATCGCCGCCTTTCACGCCCGTCTGCGCGGACGCGACGCGCGTGCGGCCGATGCCGCGCTCACGCAGTGGGGGCTCGATGATCATAGGCGTGTGCCTTCGGCGAAGCTTTCCGGCGGGTTGCGGCAGCGTCTGGCCCTGGCCGTGTTTTCCCTCGCGCCGGTGCCGGTGCGGTTGCTCGACGAACCCGGCGTGAGTCTCGATCCGGCGTGGCGCGAAGCGTTGCGGGATTACCTGACCCGCGAGGCGCACGAACGCGGAGTCACCGTGGTGGTGGCGACGCACCTGCTCGGTGAATGGAACGGGTTTGCCGATTCCTGCCGTGTGCTGGGTCACGATTCCAGCGTGCGCACGGTCGCGCCGGATGCGCTGATGTCCGCCGCGGCCAACCCGGTTGCCCGCCCGGTTCTGGTTTAAATCAATCCTGAGTCATGCAGCGCTCATGAAAACAAATTCGATTCCGTATCCAAAATTTGGCGACGTCATTCTGGCCGCGGCCAATCGCGAATGGCTGGGGCACCGGCTCAATCGGTTTCTGCACGCGCATCTCGCGTTGGTGGCGGTGGCGGGCCTGCTGCCACTGCTGACGCCGGGAGAGGCGCTGAGTCGCGGGGCGACGTGGTGGCTCATGCACGCGATGCTCTATGCGGTGTCGTTGTCGGCGCTGCTGCTCGGGCTGAGTTCGGCGCACGCGGAGACGGATGAACGCGAATGGATTCTGGCGCAGCCGGCGGGAGTCGGACCGTGGCTGGCGGGCAAGGCGATCATGCTGGTCGCGCTGGTGGGGGCGGCGGCGGGCGTGATGGTGTTGCCGGTCTGGCTGGCCGGGGGCGGCTCGACCGGACTGGCCGTGATGGCGCTGACGGCGGCGCTGGTAAGCGCGGTGTTCGTGCTGCTTGGCCTGGCGGTGGGCTGCTGGGTGAAGGATGGCGTGACCGGATTGATCGCGGCGGTGGCGGCGTGGTTTGCGCTGTTGTATGGCGCTGACTTGTTGCTGCTCGGATTTGCGGGCGCGCCCTGGCTGCAGGGCAACCCGGACCTGTTTGTCGGCGTGTTGATGGCGAACCCGTTGGATGCGTTTCGCGTCGGCACGCTGTTTGCCGTCGAGCGGGCGGCGTTCAGCGGCCTGGCGGCGGGGCCGCTGGCGGGCTGGTGGCAGGCGCATCCGGCGCTGTGGCTGGCGATCCTGTGTGGGACCTGGTCGCTGGGGCTGGGACTGTTGGCCTGGCTCGGAGTGCGGCGCCCGCTGGCGTGACGGGCCGAGAGACAACCTTGTTTTTCAACCACGGATGCACACGGATGAACACAGATGGGCTCCACGCATTCGGAAACCCTCAGCGAATTTACTTGCTCAAGGCGCAGCCTCCGCAGGGGTGGCCCGCAGCCGGTTGGCAACCAGGGCGCGACGAGTCCAGTGCGCTTCGATCTGCTGCTTAAACTCCGCTCCCACCACTTTGACCCTTTGCCGGAGATAGCCGTCCTTTTCGCGGCGTAGATAAAGCCCCTCCATGCGCGGGGCGCCGAGATGTGAAGGTCCGATGAAACCCGCGACCTGATTCAAGGCCAAGTGACCGCAGAAGACTTCGGGCACGGTGTGGAGGCCGAGCTTTTGGACCAAAACATTGCGCTTCTCCACCGACCAGAAACGATCGTTTCGGGGTTCGTAAACGTCGAAGGCCAGGAACCACGCAGGCAGACGGTTGTAGGCGATAGTGTGAAGCGCATAGGCCCATTCGCCAAAAAGCATGCGTTCGCTGCCGAGCGCCTTTGCCAGCGCCTCTTCATGTTGCGCGAGCCAAGGCCAGAGCGGATTCCACTGGGCATGACACCGGCCGGGCGCGAGGTAGTTGCCGCGACTTTGGGCACGCACTCGACCGTCGGGTCCGACCGACAGGCCGAGGTTTGCGCCGTCCACTTTCTCCTCGACGATAACGGTGCCGCTCAAAAATTCCCGCGCCTCGCCTGTTGCGAGGAGCTTATCCTCGCGCGGCGCGCCCTCGCCTAACCAAAGCAGGTGGGGCGTGTGCGGGAATTTATGGAAGGCCTCGGTCATTTCTTGTTCTTCGACAGCTTGGCGTCGCGAATGGCTTGAAGCTCATCGCGGCACAGCACTTCGAGGTTGATGCCGTGGGTTTTTAACTGCGCCTCCCAGCCCAGCCATTTGGAATCGGCGGCTTCGACGATGGGAGGTCGTTGGGGATGGGCGTAGGAGGCGGCGACAAATTGACGATCGGCGGGATCGAAGTCGGCTTCGAGCGCGGCGTCGGGCGGGAACTGGGTAAACTTCGTCCTCTCTTGGTTCGTTGGCGTAAGGTCTATCGCCGCAACCTTTTCCGGCTTAGCCATATTTTGCAAAAGATGGCGTATAAACTCTCCGCCCGGACTGGGCGGACGCTTGTTCGCATCCAATTTGTTTTGATATTCGCCGAGAATAAAAAACTGATTGTCCACCACCACTTGTTCGTCGGCGCGGGCTTTTTCCAGACGCTGGTAACATACCTTCAGGCAAGCATCGCTCATTTGTTTGGCCAAGCCGCTGGCCACCAGGAGGACGTTGGTATCAATGACGATGGCGCTCATTATTCGGCAGCGGCGGCGGCTTTTATACGGCGTTCCGCAGCCGCTTTCTGCATCGCCATAAGTTCGCCCATCGAATTGCCAAAGAAATCCTCCGGCCAATTTACGATGTTTCCATAGAGATCTAATTCCAAGGGGGTAAGGGTGGATTCCTGCCCGCGAGCCTCGGCAAAGTAGGCCGCAACCTGATCGGCGGCGATGGCATGGTCGGGTGTCGCTTCGGCAATGCGGCGT
>CBINJL010000026.1:0-12406 GCA_966250925.1 uncultured Opitutus sp.
GTAGACGGGTTACTTGGTGGCCCAGCGCTGAGCACAGGGAGGGGAGGTGTCGTCCGCACTGCAAAGTCCCGATGCTCCCGCAGCGGGCTACACACCTTTGCTTCGGGATTTAGGTATAACGTGACAAACTCCTCCGCCCCGCCGCATCCCGTCTCCGTAACTCGAATTCCGCCTCTCCCCCTTGTGCCTCCATCTCCGCGTATTCGTGTCCCCCTCGTCGATCCCGACCTGCACTTTCGGCTGCTTCTCACCACCCACCTCAACAGCAGCCTGCGTCACCATTTGTTGAATACCGCCACGAGTGCCGGCGAAACGTTGGTCTGGTCGGACCATATCGCCCCCGACGTCGTGCTGGTGGAACCCGACCTGCCCGACTTGCCCGGCGCCGATCTCATCACCCGACTGCGCGAGCGCTATCCCCACACCCTCTTCATCGCCCTTGCCACCAGCCAGCGCGAGGAACGACTGGCCGAATCCGTTCATGCCGGCGCCGTCGGCTACCTGCGCAAGTCCGACGGCAGGCAGGCGATCTTTACCGCCATCGACGACGCGCTCAGCGGCGGCGCCCCGCTCTCCCGATCCGTCGCCCGCAACGTGCTCCAGCTCCTCCGCGGCAGTAAACCGCCGTTCGCCCCCAAGCCGGAGTGATCTCCACAGAAGGTAACGAAGCGTAACAAAGCCGTCAGCCGAATCGCCAGAACACCGTTTCCTCTCCGCCAGTGCGTAGGCGGTAGACGAAGCCATCCGTGTTCATCCGTGGTTAAAAAAACCTCCCTGCCTCTCCACACACCGTCCTCAGTTCACCGGCAGCGCGATCCAGAAGGTCGCGCCTTCACCCGGCGTGGAATCGCAGCCGACTTCACCGTCCATCGCCTCGGCCACGCGCTTGGCCACCGCCAGACCGATGCCGTGGCTGGCCTCACCTCCCGTCGGGCGCGCGCCACTGCCGCTGTATTTGCGAAACAACTTCAGCCGGTCCACCTCGCTTACTCCGGGCCCGGCGTCGATCACTTCGACCCGCACCCGTTCGGCTTCCTTCGCCTCCGCCAACGCCAGCCGCACCGTCGCGCCGCGCGGACTGAACTTGAGCGCGTTGCTCAGGAAATTGTCCAGCACCTGACCCAGCAACGAAGCGTCCGCCCGCGCCCAGACCGCCGCCCCGGGCGCGGCCAGCACCTGCTGCTCCTTCGCCTCCGCCGCCGGACCATGCCGCTGCGCCGCTTCGGCGATGACTTTGCACAGGTCCACCTGCACCAGTCGCACCGGCAGCGTGCCCGATTCGAGCGCATGCTCCCCAAGATAGTTGTTCACGACTTCAAGCATGCGGCCGCTCAAATCGTCGATCGCGCTCAGCGCCTTGGCCTGCCGCTCCGGGTCGGCCATACGCCCCAATCGCATCTGGCTCGCCAGGCCCCGCACCGACGCCAGCGGCGCCCGCAGGTCGTGCGCCGCCGCGGCCATGAATTCGTTCTTCTCCGCATTCAGACGACCCAGTTCGCGATTCAATCCCGCCATGATCTCCCGCTGGGCAAAATCTCGCCGTTCGCTCACTTCCCGATGCCAGACCAACGCGAGGGTCACGATCCCGAACCCCGACAAGCTGCTGGCCAGAACCAGTCCCGCCTTGCCGCCCGGGACGATGGTATCGAACCAGGTGAACAGCCCCACCACCCCGGCGCCTCCGATGACCAGCACCGCCACGTTGGCGCGAAAGGTCATTGGCAACGTGAAGGCGCTGATGAGCAGCACCCCGGCAATGTCCGCAAAGACATTGGACGCGGCATAGTTATTTCGAAACATCAGGGCGTGGTGCCACTTCAACAGGACGATCGCCCACAACACCACCACCGTGCCGACCGGGAACAACCAGTTCGCCCGCCGCCGGTGCCCGGCCAAGCCGGTCGAGATCAGCATGATCAGCCACATCGGCACGACATAGAAAAATCGATGCGCCAGCGACAGGCCCACAAATTCCGGAAAATCGCGGGCATTCGCCACCACATCGCCCATGCCCATGCCCGCCACCACCAACATCGCCACGGTCAGCATCACCCGCACCCGCGTCTGGCTTTGCTCGATGCGTTCGATGCGGAATCGCCGCTCCCAATCCGGATCGGAAAAATGCAGTCGCCGCGCTTCGCGCTGCCAGACCTCCGTCATCGCAAGTCCTCCCGCAATCGCGTGAACACCACCGCCGCCTCCGTGCGCGAGCGCACCCGCCATTTTTGGTAAACAACGAGCAGGGCGTTTTTCACCGTCGAGCGGGACAGACCGAAGGCTTCCGCGATTTCCTTGTCCGACGCGCCGGCGGCCACGCGACTGAGAATCTCGGCTTCCCGTTCGGTGAGGATCGCCATGCGCCCGTCCTTCGCCTTGGGCTCCGCCGCGGCAGGGGTCGCGCCGCGCATGAGGCCGAGCACCTTGCGCGCGATCGCGGGTGACATGGGCGCACCTCCCGCCAGCGCGTCGTCGATCGCCTCCAGAATTTCCTCCTCCCGACCGCCCTTCAAAACGTAGCCGTTGGCGCCGCCCTGGATTGCCTGCAAAATCGTGGCTCCGTCGCTCTCCGCCGTGAGCATCAGGAAAAGCGCACGCGGTAACTTCTCCGCCAGAGTTTTAACCAACTCCGCGCCGGATTGATCGGGCAGGCCCACATCCACCAACACCACATGGGCGCCGACCTCCGGCGACCACGCCAGCGCCTCCGCCGCGGTATTGGCCGACGCCACCAACCGATGTCGCGGACTGGCCTCCAACAACGATTCGAGATACAGGCAATAGTGCAGGTCGTCCTCGACCACGGCCACCGCAATGCGGCCGGAGAGACTGGGGGAAGCTGGGGGCATCGCGGACAAAAATCGGGTTAGCGCGGATCTGGCAAAAGGAAAGGCAAAGTCACGCCGCTCTCCTCACGCCACCACTTCGCTCGACGCGTTGGCATGATTTCGCGACCCACTTCCTTCGCGCCAATGCGTTTTCCCAGGATTCAAATCGGACATTTTCTTGCCCATATCGGCCACCGATCACACGCGCGATTGCTCCCCGCGCAGGACCGGCAAGTTCAGACAACGGCTCCAGCCGAACACCCCGGTCTTTTGTCCACTCGGCCCGTGCTCAACTTCCCTCACCGTTCGCCCCGTCATGCCCACGTTGCGCCACACCCTGATCAGCCTCGTTGTTGTCGGTTCATTGTCTGCCCAAAGCACCCTTTACTGGGACACCAACGGCACTGGCGAGGGTGCAAGCGCCGTCGCTGAACCGAACCCTGGCCGGACATGAGCGCCACCCTTCGCATCCGGGTCGTCATGATCTCGCCGGATATTCACCACCGGTTCTATCTCACCACCCTTTTCAACGCCAGTCCGCGTCATGTAATTCTGAATACGGCGACGACCGCGACCGCCGTGCTAGACTGGTCGTCAGTCATCACTCCGGATATCGTCCTGGTCGACACCGACCTGCCCGACCTGCCGTGCACGCGGCTGATTCGTTTCCTGCACGCTCGCTGGAGCACGGCCACGTTTCTGCTTCTGGCTGAGCGCCACGAAAACCTCGCCGGCATCGAAACCAGCTCAGGCTGCGCACCTCACGTTATCCTCAAAACTGCCAGCAAGACCGAAGTCTTTGTCGCCATCGACAACGCCCTCATCGCCAGCGCGCTTCCTTCCCACCCTCTGGCTCGCATATCGCCTCCCCGCCCTCCGTCCGATCACTGATTCGCCCCGCGGTATCAGCGCCATCAACCTAAATATCGCAGTTTAACCACAGAACAGTGGTGTTACCCGACAAGGGCAAATTGGGGGTCTGCGAGGAGTTTGTTTAGCACGACGAGCATCTTGCGCATGACTGCGCTTCCCCCGATAAAATGGACACGCGTGAGGCGTGTCCATTTTATCGGGGGAAGCGCAAACGCTCAGCCTGCGGATGAATCGTAGGGAAGACAGGTTGGGTGGAATCTCACTCTGTGAGCTCGGTGTTCTCTGTGGTTAAACTGCGGTATTTGGGTTTGTTGCCGCGCCAAAGTATTCCGCCGAGTGGAACCCACAGCGCTGCCAGCACCGCGGCCTGCCACCACAGGCGCAGCATCAGCACCATCGGCAACAGGAACGTGCAGAGCTGCCAGACCAACGCCTGCGCCAGCCGCCCGAAATCCTGCCGGTGTTCGAAGCGATGCCCCGCGCGCCACTCGCGCGGCCACCAGCCCCAGGGCCGGATCTGTTCATAAAATGCGCGCAACGTCGTCGTCGCGACCGGCGTCGTCATCATGGTGCCGACGAGTGCAGCGCAGGCCGACACCGCCACGATGCCGAGAAACCGCGTCGCCTCGTTCCAGCCCGCCGGATCGACCAGCGAAAAATACAACGCCGCCGCGAATCCGCCCACGATGCCCGCGGCGAATCCTTCGCCGTTGAAGCGCGACCAATACCACCGCAGCGCGAACGGCACCAGAAACGCCGGAAACAGCAGCATCACGATGCCCACCCACACCCCGAGCACTGAACCGCCCAGCCACAACGAAATCGCCAGCGCGATCCCGACCAGCAGGGCCGACGCCACATAACCGGCCACCACCAGGTGACGTTCCGAAACCGCGCCCCGGCGCGGCTGATAAAGATCGCGCACGACATAGGACGCGCCGGCGTTGAGCGTGCTGTCAAAAGTCGACATCGCCGCCGCCAGCATTGCCGCCAGAATCACCCCGCGCACGCCGGGCGGGAAGTAGTCGGACTGCAGCACGGTCGGCAAAACCCCTTCCGCCGCCGCGGCCGAGTCCACCGTCATACCCAGGTCCATCGCGATGATCGCAAACCCGAGCACCATCGGCCAACGCGCGGCGAAGAGCACCGTCCACAACATGCCAATGCGACCGCAGTCGGCGACATTGCGCGCCGCGTAAAACCGCTGCGCCATGTAGGCCGAGCCGCCGCTGCCGCCCAGCCCCTCCAGCACGCCCTTGCCGAACCACACGCAGAGGAAGGCGGCAAACGGCAGATACGGTTCGAGTCGCGCATCGTCGACGCGCGGCCACACCGTGTTGAGCTCCGCCGCCGGCCATGCCGCCAGCAGCTCAGGCGAAACGAGTCCCGCGCCCGTGAGCGCGACGAACAATGCCGCGCCGCCGATCAGCACCGTCTGCGCAACGTCGGTCCAGATCACCCCGTGCAGTCCGCTTGCCGCGGTGTAGAGAAACGCCACCAACGCCATGCCGACAGCGCATTCAGTTTCTGAATACGGCAGGAATTCGGCCAGAAAACGCCCGCCCGCGGAAAGAAAAAATACGATCATCGCCACCGTGAGCACGACGTAGGTCAGCGCCGCGGTCATGCGCGCGAGCCGGCCGCCGCGCCCGTCGCCAAAACGCAGCAGCATCCACTCCGCCGTCGTCATCACCCGCGACCGTCGGTGCCACTTGCCCATGAAGGCGAGAAACACCGCGATGGGCAGGACGACGCCGCCGCGCAGCTCGATCCAGAATCCCTGCAGGCCGTAAAGGGTGACGAGAGCGACGATCGTCATCGTGCCCGCGACATCGAGATTGCTCGACATGCCCGAGGCACCGAGCGCCCACCAGGGCAGTTTCCTGCCGCCCAGAAAATAATCGTCGGTATCCCGCCCCGCCCGACGCGCCAGCCATGCGCCGATCGCCACGAGCACGACCAGATAGATGCCGATGACAGCGATGTCCACGGTGTGCATCCCGGCACCCTATCAGTCGTGTCAATCGCCGCCCCACCCGCAAAAACCAGCCGCGCCTTGACCCTTTCGCCGGCCAAACCTTTGTATGGGCACGCTTTGGGTGTTCCTGCGGCACTCCTGCCGCCGCCCGAATCGACGGCACGTCCCGTCTTGGCGGGGCAGGCCACATTTTTATGGCTGCTTCCAAGAATCCTCCCATTCGCCTCTTCAGCACCGACCTCGACGGCACGTTGCTGGGCAATCCCGAATCGACCCAACGCTTTGTCGCCGCGTGGGAAACGCTCACCGACGACGAACGACCCTTATTGGTCTTCAACAGCGGACGCCTGGTCGATGACATGCAGGCGCTCGTCGCCGCGGGCAAGTTGCCCGAGCCCGACTTTTACCTTGGCGGCGTCGGCACCGAAGTCTTCGACGTCAAAGCCGGACGCAATCTCGACGCCTGGCACGACGAGCTCAACCGCGATTGGGACCGCGAAAAACTCCACCGCATTTTCGAAGCGATGGACGACACGGCGCCCCAGCCCGAAAAATATCAGAATCCGCACAAGACGTCCTGGTATCTGCGCAACGCCACTCCGCAGCGTCTGCGGGAGATCGAGGAGGCCGTGCGCCAGACCGGACTCGCCGCCACCATCGTGTATTCCAGTGCGCGCGATCTCGACATCCTGCCCGCCGCCGCGACCAAGGGCGGGGCCCTGCGCTGGTTGTGCAAACACCTCGGCATCCCGCTTTCGTCCGTCGTTGTCGCCGGCGACACCGGCAACGACAGCAGCATGTTCCTCGTGCCCGGCGTGAAGGGTATCGCGGTGCAGAACGCCCAGCCGGAACTGCTCGAAGCCACCATCGGCCATCCGCATCTCTTCCACGCGCGCCAGATCATGGCCGACGGCGTGCTGGAAGGCCTTTGCCACTACGGCGTGGTCTGCGCCCTGCCCACCGCCAACGAAACCGCCATCCCGCGCGCGAAGATGTCGACCGACTTCAAGATGCTATTCACCGGCACGAAGCTCGGCGGACTCACCAAGAAGGAAAAGGCACTCATTCACAAAGCCTACGGCAAGGCCATCGACGCGCTGCGCCGCAACATCACGCCGCTCGGGTTTTCCGCCTGTTCACTTGCCGACAACATCGTCACCGGCACCGACGTGAACTATCGCTCGGTCTGGGGCCGCGACGGCGCCATCACCGTCATCAACAGCCTCGATCTCGACGATCCTGAAATCATCGCCTGCTGCCGTCGCACGCTGGACACGTTGCTCAGGGCGATCTCCCCCACCGGGCAGATTCCGGCCAACGTGCGCATCGACGACGGTTCCCCCGACTACTCGGGCGTGGGCAACATCTGTGCGATCGACTCGGGCCTGTGGCTGATCATCGCCGTCTACAACTTCGTTGATCGCACCGGCGACATGGACTTCCTCAACGAACACGCCGCCAGCCTGCAGCGGGCGATGGACTGGCTGGCCGCGCATGACAGCAACAACGACGGCCTGCTCGAGATCCCGGAAGCCGGTGACTGGACCGATCTTTTCGGCCGCAGCTACAACGTGCTTTACGACGAGGTGCTGTGGTTTCGCGCCAACGTCTGCTACGGCCAGATTCTCGAATTTCGCGGCGATCACGCCCGCGCCGCCGACTACCTGCGCTGGTCGCAACACATCCGCGGCAAGATTCTCAGCATGTTCTGGCCCACCACCCGCGGCAACGACGACGGTGGCCCGGTGCGCGGTTTCGCCGACCGCCAGTTCAGTCTCGGCGACACCTCGTATCTGTTGGCCGAGATCACGCCCTTCGCCTTCAACTGGCGCTGCGATGTCTTCGGCAACGTGCTGGCGTTTCTCACCAACCTGCTCGACATCGACCGCGCCCGCCTCGCCTTCCGCTTCATGTGGGGCGTGGGCGTCAACGAGCCCCATCCCGTCGCCAATCTCTATCCGGTCGTGCAGGCCGGCGATCCCGACTGGCGCGCCTATTACACCGTCAACCTGCTCAACCTGCCACACCACTATCACAATGGCGGCATCTGGCCGTTCGTCGGCGGCATGTGGGTGCGTTTCATCCATCGCCTCGGCCTGCACGAAGTTGCCTGCCGCGAGCTCTATCGCCTCGCCGAGGTCAACCGACTCGGCCGCGACCACGAGTGGGAGTTCAACGAATGGGTGCACGGCCAGACCGGCCGCCCGATGGGCAAGGCCTACCAGGCCTGGTCCGCCGCCTGCTTCATCCGCGCCTGCCAGGAAGTCGAAGCCGACCCCCGCCACGCCACGGACTGAAACCAAACAAGTCAGAAGTATGAAGTGGGAAGTAAGAAGGGGAAACAACCCGACCTCTCCTGCTCAACGTCACCCTCACCGTCACCTCCGACTTCTGACTTCATACTTCTGACTTCTCATGCGTCCTTCCCTGCTCTGCTTCGGTGAAATTCTCTGGGACTTCATGCCCGCCGGGCTCTTCGCCGGCGGCGCGCCGTTCAACGTCGCCTACCATCTCCACAATCTGGATACGGAGGTGCGGCTGATTTCCGCGATCGGCCGCGACACCCTCGGCCAGGAACTGCTTCGCCGGCTCAAGCATTGGAATATGTCGACCGACACGATCGAGGTGCATCAGGGTCTGCCCACCGGCACCGTGATCGCGTCACTCGGCGACACCGGCGACGCCCGCTACGAGATCACCACCAGTGTCGCCTGGGACCAGATTCTAGTCGCGGAGGATGCTGTGCGCGCCGCCATCGGCGCCGATGCGCTCGTGTTCGGATCACTCGCCCAGCGCACGCAGTTTAATCGCGCCGCACTGGAACGCCTGTTTGCCGTTTTACCCGACACCGCCTGGCGCGTTCTCGACGTCAACCTGCGCCCGCCGCACGACGATCTCGACCTGGCCCGCGAACTCGCCCGCGACGTTGACCTGCTCAAACTCAACGCCGAGGAAGCCGCCCGTCTCGCCCTCGGGGCCGACGAGGAACAACCCCCCGGCAGCGAAGAAGCCCTCGCCCGCGCGCTCGCCGCCGATCTCGGCTGCCGCCGCGTGTGCATCACCGCCGGAGCCCGTGGCGCCGGATTGCTGGCCGCGGACAACTGGCACTGGGAACCGGGTCGCGATGTAACGGTCGCTGACACGGTGGGAGCCGGCGACGCGTTTCTCGCCTGTCTGCTCTCGCGCCTGCTCGTCGACGAGTCCGCGCAGGCCGATTGCCTGGCCCGCGCGTGTCGTCACGGCGAATGGGTCGCGTCGCAACGCGGCGCCACTCCCGCCTACTGATCGCCCGCCCGCTTCCGCCCGAAACCCGTAACCGTTTTTCCGTTCTCCGCTATTTTTCTCACCATGACGTTCGACGAACTTTGGAACGACATTGCCGCCTTCCTGCCGCGCCTGATCGCCGCCCTCCCGGTGGCCGCCGCCGTCATCATCGGCGGCATTTTGATCAATCTCGTGGCCGGCCGCGCCCTGCGTCTGCTCGCCGGCCGCACCCGCCTGACGCCCGAGGACATCGAACCCGCGCGCAACGTCCTGCGCTGGCTGATCCGCATCCTCACCTTCGTGCTCGTGCTCGGCGTGTTCGGCTTCGAACTCGGCGGCCTGTGGGCCATGATCTCCACCGTGCTCGCGATGGTCGCGATCGGATTCGTCGCCGTGTGGAGTCTGCTCAGCCACACCTCGGCCACCGTGTTGCTCGTCATCCTGCGGCCCTACCAGATCGGCGACATCATCGAGATGCCGTCGGAAAACGTCCGGGGTCGCGTCAGCGACATCAACTTCTTCTTCACCACTGTGCTCGATCATGAAGAGGCCGAGTGGCGCGTGCCCAACAACCTCTTCTTCCAAAAGGTGCTCAAGCGCGTGACCGGCGATCGCCGCATCTCCCTCGCCCAGCAACTCAACAGCCCCCACCCGGCCAAACTCCCGCCCCCGCCGCCGGCGCCCAAGGACGACGACGATTCCACCCGCCGCCCCAAACCCGCCAGCGAAGACGACGCGGCCAAAGCCATCCCCGATCCCGACACGATCATGCCCCGGCGCTGACCTCGCGCGCTCCTTTTTCCCTGTTCCCCTCAACCCATTCGCAATCCCATGAGTCAAGGTTCCACCGGCAACGTCATCGCCGCTCTGGCGAGCTTCTTCATCCCGGGTCTCGGCCAATTGATCCAAGGCCGCCCGCTCAAAGCCCTCATCATGTTCCTCCTCGCCGGCGTCCTCTGGTATTTCCTGCTCGGCTGGATCATTCACCTCTGGTCGATCATCGACGCCGCCCTGTTCAAAGCCCCGGCCGGCCGCGCCTGAAAAGGCCGGTCGCGGACGCCAACCGAACCGTCCGAAACATTTTACGGGCATTTTGCAGCGGGTGAATTTTCATCCTAACCCCCTGCGCCATCGGGCTATCGGTAAACGCGCCCCTGTTTTGCTGCAAACGGACTGCTAAAGCCCGGGCCAACCGGCGCCGTAGAACGTCGAGTGAAATGCATTCGTCTCGTTCATACGCTCTCAGCCTGCGCCGCCCTGGCCGCCGTTTCGCGCGCCCCGGGTGCCTCCACGGACATCGCGGCCGTGGAATCGCGTCTCGCCGCGCTCGAGCAGCGTCTGGCGACGCTTGAAACCGAAAACGCCCACCTGCGCGGGCGTTTGGGCGAATTCGAATCCGCCCCCAAGGCGATCCCCGCCGCGCCCACCGCCGCCGACCAGGCCGGTCGCAGCCTGCGCGTCAGCGGCTACACCCAGATTCATGCCGAATGGGGCGGCACGCCCGACCCGCGTTGGAATGGCATCGGCGATCGCATCTTCATCCGCCGCGCCGACATCGCCCTGCGCGGCAAAGTCACGCCGACCGTCGACTTCAAAATCGAGTCCGAACTTTCCAGCGGCACCCTCAGCGCCCGCTCCGGCCACACCCCGCGCATCACCGATGCCTACGTGCGCTGGACCGCGGCCGACGAACTTCAGCTCTGGGTCGGCCAGTTCAAAACCCCCTACGGCCGGGCCCAATTGCGGCCCAACACCCAGCTTCCGCTGGTCGAACGCCCGCTCGCCAGCGACCGCCAGACCTTCGGTCGCCAGGTCGGCGCCGCCGTCGCCGGCAACGTCACCGCCGGCATCCCGCTCAGCTACGTCGTGGGCCTTTTCAACGGCACCGGCGCCAACGCCAGTTTCACGGAAAACTCCCGCTTCATGACCGCGGGCCGACTCAGCGCCCAGCTCTGGCAGGCCGAGGCGACCCGGGGCGAACTCGCGGTCAACGCCATCCATTTCGATCCCGGCGTTTCCGCCCTCGATCAGATTCGC
Source organism: uncultured Opitutus sp. (assembly GCA_966250925.1). Lineage (GTDB taxonomy): Bacteria > Verrucomicrobiota > Verrucomicrobiia > Opitutales > Opitutaceae > Actomonas. The sequence continues at coordinate 10,978 of CBINJL010000026.1, forward strand.
GGCTGGGGCGTCGACGGCGCGGTGAGCTGGCGCGACTTCGGTGCCGAGGCCGAGTATCTGCGCACCGAATTCGATTCGCCCGCCGCCTCGCGCGAGACCGACGGCTGGTGGGTCGCCACCGTCTGGACGCCATTGCCCCACTGGCAGGGCGTCATCCGCTACGGTAATTACGATCCGGATACACGCACCGGACTCAACGCCACCCGCACCTGGACCTTCGGCGTCAACTGGCTGCTGCTCGGCGACGACCTGAAACTTTCGCTCAACTACCTGACCGGCGAACAGCCCGCCGGCCGCGACGACCGTTTCCTCAGCCGGGTGCAACTGAAGTTCTGACCGGCCACCTCCTTCCTTTCACCGCTCCTTTTCCTCCATGAAAAACCTCAACTTCATCCAGCGCCTGATCGCTTCCTTCGGCCTGCTCATCGCCTTGCTGTGTGTCATCAGCACGGTCGCGTTCCGCGCCAAGGAATACATTCTGGTCGAGCTCGACACGGTGACCAGCGCCCTGCTCCCGTCCACCGATCTCCTGCTCCAGATCGACCGTGATCTGCATCAGGCGCTCATCGCCGAGCGCACGATCTATCGTCCCGGTTTGACCGCGCAGGAAAAGCAGGCCCAACGCGAGGATTTCGCCACCAATGCCGGCCAGGTGCATCAACGCTGGCAGGGTTACAAGGACGCCATCGCTCCGTTGCGCACGGCTGAAATCGACAGCCACATCGAAGCATTCGAAACCAAACTCGCCCGCTGGGAACCGCTCGCCGGCAAACTGCTCGACGGTCAGGGCGACGCCGCCCAGGTCGCCGCCGCCGCCACCGCCTTCAACGACGCCCGCAAGCACCTCGATCTGTTGAGCGAAGTCTCCGATGCCATGATCGTCAAAGCCCAGGCAGACGCCATCGATACCGGACGCGAGGCCAACCTGACCATCGCTGTCACACTCTTCGTCGCCGTCGCCATCGCCATCGTGCTGACGTGGCTGGTCGGCATCCGCACCGGCCGCACCCTCCGCGCGCTCGCGTCGTCGCTCACCGCCAACGCGCACCAGACCGCGCACGCTTCGCACCAGATCACTTCCAGCAGCCAGACGGTCGCCGATGGCGCCAGTCAGCAGGCCGCTGCCTTGGAGGAAACCAGCGCCGCGCTCGAAGAAAACGTCAGCATGATCAAGCGCAACGCCGACAGCGCCCAGCACGCCCGCCGCACCGCCGGCGCCACCCGTCAGGCCGCCGATGCCGGCGCCACCGAGATGACCGTGATGAGCAAGGCGATGGACGAGCTTAAGGCCTCCAGCGACAACATCGCCTCGACCCTCAAGACGATCGACGAAATCGCCTTCCAGACCAATCTGCTCGCCCTCAACGCCGCCGTCGAAGCCGCCCGCGCCGGTGAGGCTGGCGCCGGATTTGCCGTCGTGGCCGAAGAA
>CBINJL010000027.1:0-12372 GCA_966250925.1 uncultured Opitutus sp.
CGCCTCGGCGTTGCCGTTGAGTCGGCCCGGGCCGGTGATGGCAACGTTCTCGCAGTCGAGGGCGTAGATGAAGGGCGAATAGTTGTAGAGCTCGACCCCGCCCACGCGCACCAGCACCGGCGGCAGGTAATCTTCAAAACGATCGCTGAACACGATCTCGGCGTCGGCCGTCAGATGCAGCTCGATGTGACTGCGCAGGTGGATCGGACCGGTCAGCCAGCGCCCGGCCGGCACCAGCACGCGACCGCCGCCGGCCTCGGCGCCGGCTGCGATCGCGGCGGCAAACGCGGCGGTGTTCTTGACTTCGCCGCCGGGCACCGCGCCGTGCGCGCGGATGTCGATCACGCGATCCGGAAACACCGGTCGTTGCAGTTGCGGCATGGAAAACGGCGCTGTGATCGGGGCGATCGGTTCGAGTTCGGCGGGAGCCGCAATCAGCGGCGCGACGACGCAGAGCGCCAGGCGGAACAAGTCTGGAAAAAATCGGCAGGAGCGCATGTTAAGAACGGGGGGCGATGGGGTTCAGGGACGGACTTGGAAGTCGCGGAAATCAGCCCAGACGGCGGACGCCGCCGACGAGTTCGTGGTTGCAGCAAAAAGGCCGAACTTCGCGCCGACCCATTTGCCGCAGCGCGCGGCGAAGACCGGTCCGGCGGCGGTGAAGATTTTGCCATCATCACTGCTGGCGAACTGGCACTGCGCATCAGCCGCGACGGTCAGCCGCAGCCATAGGCGGGCCGGGCAAGCGGTGATGATAACGGTTTCCGACTGCGGCTGGAGTGCGCTGGCCTCCGGGCACTGTCCGCAGCGCAACTCCAGTCCCGTCGCCGTCGCCCGCAGCCCGATCCACGCATAGTCGTAACCGAATACGATCAATCCGGCGGTGGCGCCGGGTGCGGCGGCCGCGACGCCGTGGTCGAAATCGAGCTGTGTCGTGACGGTGAATCGGGGCGCGGGAAACTTCTGCAACAGCAGGTGCGGCGCCAGATAAAGGTTGCCCGGATGCGGCTCAGGTTGGGCGAACAAACGCAGTGCGCCGGGCGCGGCGTCGAGCGTGTGCCAATCGGCGCGTGGGTTGCCTTGCCATTGCCACTGCAAGCCGAGGTGCGGGCCGCGGAAATCATCGCTCGTCGCCGGCGCATCCGGCAACGCGTCGTCAGCGGCGGACGTCTGCGGTTTGGCGTGGACTGTCACGGGTTCGCCCGGTGCGTTCGCGGCGCTGAGTGCGCCCATCATTGGCCAGTCGTCGATCCACTGCACCGGCTGCAGATGCACCACGCGACCGTAGGCATCCTGATCCTGAAAATGGAGAAACCAGGACGCCCCGTCGGGCGTGTCGACGAGCGCGCCCTGATGCGGGCCGTTGACCGCCGTTGAACCCTGATGGAGCACGACGCGGTGTTCGTAGGGGCCGCGGATGTCGCGGGCGCGAAACACCGATTGCCAGCCGACAGAAACGCCGCCGGCCGGAGCGAAAATGTAGGTCCAGCCGTGGCGCTGATACAGCTTGGGACCTTCAAGAGTGTGAAAGTCGGGAAGATCGATGGCGTTGCCGTCGATGATCACGCCGAAGTCTTCCTCGACCTGCCGCCCGTCGGCGCTGAGGCGGAGCAGCGTCAACACGTTGCAGATACCGGAGCGGCTCTTGGCCCAGCCGTGAATCAAGTAGAGTTGACCGTCGTCCGCCCAAAGCGGACACGGATCGATCAGTCCTTTGCCGGCCACGACCACGATCGGTTCGCTCCACGGTCCGGCGGGATCTTCGGCGGTGATGAGATGCAGTCCGAAATCGGGGTCGGGGTAATAGATCCAAAACCGTCCGTCATGATGACGTATCGACGGCGCCCATACACCGCCGCCATGGCGGGGCGTGGCATAGTGGTCGACCGGCACGAGCTGCGGCAGGGCGTGGGCGAGCAGACGCCAGTTGACCAGATCGCGCGAATGCAGCACCGGCAGACCGGGCACGGCGGTGAAACTCGACGCGATCAGATAAAAGTCCTCGCCGACGCGAATGGCGTCCGGATCGGAGTAGTCCGCATACAGCACCGGATTGCGGTAGGTGCCGTCGCCGAGATCGGGCAGCCAGGGAGCCGCAGCGACGGACACGGAGGTGAAGCCAAGAGAAGAGTGCGACATGAAAACGCAGGAGGATGAGGGCGCGGCTCACCGGCGTTCGATGCGCGGCACCAGCACGTGCACCAGCAGCAACGAAAGCAGATACATGCCCGAGAAGTAGGCGAAGACCGGCACGTAGCTGCCCGTCTTTTCCAGAATGAGTCCGGTGAAGCCATTGACGAATCCGCCGGTAAAGTAGGCCACAAAACCGCCCAGCCCGACCACCGAGCTGATGGCGTGGCGCGGCATGGTGTCGGAGACCAGACTGAAGAGATTGGCCGACCAGCCCTGATGCGCCGAACCCGCCAAGCCGACGATCAACACCGCCAACAGCGGCGAGCCCGCAAACGGTGCCAGGCACACCGGCAGCACCGCGACCGCGCAGGCGAGCAGAGCGGTCTTGCGCGCCGCACCCACGGTCCAGCCCCGTGCCAGCAGTTTGCCCGCGAACCAGCCGCCGAGCACCCCGCCGATGGCCGCGAAAAAGAAAAACGCACTGGTCCAGCGCGCGGTCGCGGCGAGATCAAACGCGAACGTCTTTTTCAAAAAGTCGGGCAGGAAAAACTGATAAAAGCCCCACGCCGGTCCGGCGAAGATGCTCGCCATCACGTAGGCCCAGACCGCGCGTTCCCGCAGCAGCACGCGCCACGGCACGCTGACCTTGGGTTCCTCCACCGCGGGCTGCCCGTCGAGGATGTAGGTGCGTTCGGCCTCGCTCAGTCGCGGATGCCGCTCCGGGCTTTCGTAGAGCCACCACCAGAAAATCACCCAGACAAATCCACTCGCGCCGGTGACGTAGAACGTCGTTTCCCAGCCCCAGCGGCCGAACATCCAATGCACCAGCAGCGGACACAACACGGCGCCAACATTGCTGCCGACGTTGAAGAGGCCGGTGGCGAGCGCGCGTTCCCGCAATGGAAACCACTCGGCCACGGCTTTGACCGCGCCAGGGAAGTTGCCGCCCTGTGTGAGGCCGAGGGCGATGCGCGCCGAGATGAAACCGAAGACCGTCAACGGCACCGCAAAGGTTGACCAGACCAGGCCCTTTTCAGCCCAGGAAAACCACGGGTAGTTCAGCGTGAACTGCGCCGTCGGATCGAGCAGTCCACAGAGCCCGTGCGCCGTCGCGGCGAGACTCCACGCGGCCACAAAAACCGGCAGGCCACGCTTCACGCCGCAGCGATCGAGCACGCGCCCGCCGAGCAGATAACCGAAGGCGTAGGCGAACGAAAACGCGGCCGCGATCTGACCGTAGTCGGTTTCGCTCCAACCGAGTTCCGTGCTCAGCGGATCCTTGAGAATGCCGATGGTCAGCCGGTGCACGTAGTTGACCACGATGGAGAAAAACAGGAGGCCGCAGATGCTCCAACGGAAGTGAGCGGGCGGGCGATCCGGGGCAGGCGAAAGCGGAGCGGAGGACATGATTCGGGGCGGGAAAAGCGTCGCGCTGAAAATCGAATCTGGCGTGCGACGTTGGGGCGGTCGGCAAGCTGACGCGGCCACGCGGCGCGGGAAAACTTCGGAGCAGGCTCATCGTTGACTGAAATTCAATCAACAAGGAGAGCAGGACGGGGCAGGCGTGGGTGAAGAGGTCGAATGATATCGCAGCCGAAATTCGTAGAGGGTGACTTCGCGTCGCCCCGCGGTGCGTCAACCCGCCCTCACATTATCGGATACTACTCCGCCGCGGGCTCACCAAGGTGAGCCCCTACCGCACCGGTGACGTGCAACTCATCGCCGACGCGCCGCACGCGGTGGTCGATTGGTCGCAATACGATCCGACATGGGCCGATACGACGATCGACTGGCTGGAACAGCGGTGGTGAGACGCGCGGAGCGGATGCCGAGCTGGAGCTCGGCGTTACCGCAAGCTGTAAACGCCCGCGACGACACGCTTGCCGACAACCAACCCCGGGCTTAGCTTGCGAGGATGAGTCAGTTGCACCGAATCACGTTTAACCCGAAACAGTGCGCCGGGCGGCCCTGTATCCGGGGCATGCGCATCCGCGTAAAAGACGTGCTCGAAATGCTGGCGGCCGGGGCGACCGAGGTCGAGATTCTCGAAAGCTATCCTTACCTCGAGCGTGAGGATATTCGGGCGAGCCTCGAATACGCGGCCAAGCAGGTTGACCACGCGGTGCTCTCCTTGGCCACGTGAGGTTTTTGGTTGATGCGCAATTGCCGCCGGCGTTGGCGCGCTGGCTTCGTGAAGCGGGTCACGAAGCCGTGCATGTTGAGGACGCAGGTTTGCGTGATGCCGAGGACGGCGAGATATGGACTCACGCGTTGGAAAACGACGCGATCATCATGACGAAGGATGAGGACTTTGCGGCCCGCACGATGCAGGCCAGCAGGGCTCCGATGATCGTATGGCTGCGAGTGAGTAACGCGACCAATCCGGTCCTGCGGGCGTGGATCGAGGCCCGATTGCCCGGCATCCTGCAACTGCTCGATGCCGAGCAGCGCCTGATTGAAGTCGTCTGAGCCGCTACCTTTTTTTGTGAGTCTCTTTGTTGGCTTCAGCGAACGCGTTTCAGTGTCTGCGGGCGTTCAAGACTGGAAGACGGATTTCAGGTAGCGCGTGTTGGCGCCGAAGTTGCCGCGCACGTTGCGGCCGTCGTTGGCGTCGCGGCTGCGTTCGATCACGAGCCAGCCGTGCCAGCCCATGTCGTCCAGGGTGCGTTTGACCGCGGGCACATCGATCTCGGGATCGTTTTCGAGCCAGTGCACGTCCTTGTTGCTGGCGTGAATCTGGCAGATGCGGTCGGCGCCGAGCGTGCGCAGCTCGGCGTGCAGGTCGCGGCCGTTTTGAAGGGCGTTGGCGAAGTTGAAATAACTCTGCACCGCGGGCGAACCGATGTCGTCGAGCAAGGCGAGTTCGCCGGTCGCGTCGTAAGCCGATTCGATGCCGATGACGACGCCGGCATCGGCGGCGCGGCGACCGGCCTCGCGCAGGCGCTCGACCACGGCCGGGCGGAGGTGCGGGTGCGCGACGAGATCACTGCGCACGCCCAGTGGCAGGAAAATGGTTTTCACGTTCATCGCCACCGCGGTGTCGATCGTGTCCTGCACCACGCGGGCGATGCCTTCGCGTTCGGCAAAGGATTGGGCGTAGAAGCCCGACATTGCCATGGAGCAGATGCGGAGATGGTAGGTCGCCGCCTCGGCGAGGAATTGTTCGCGGGCGGCGGGATCGACCAGTTTGTTGTCAAACGTCGGCCGATCGCCGAGTCCGCCCATGTCGAGCTCCAGACCATCGGCGCCGATCTCGGAAGTGAGTTTGAAGGCGCCGAGTTTCTGACGCTTGAGAATCATCCAATCGCAGACCCCGACGGGGAACCGCGGCAGCGGCGGCAGCGACGTGGCGGTGGCGGTTGCCGGAACCTCCGCGAAAAGCCGCGATGAGCACGCGGAAGCGGCCAGCGCGGCGGTGGTTGTAGTGAGAAAGTGGCGACGAGTGAGCGGGTTCATAAATTGAAATGTTGGGGATTGGAGTGGCCCACGAAATCACACGAAAGGGCACGAAAAGAAGGTGGGGGTGTGGGCCCACGGAACACACGGATTACACGGAAAAATTCTGAGCATGGATTCCGTGTGTTCTGTGTGTTCCGTGGGCAGTCACTGCACTGGAGTGGGTTCGTGGGCTAAAATTTAGGATTGGAGTGGCCCATGAAATCACACGAAAGGGCACGAAAAGAAGGAGGGGATGTGAGCCCACGGAACACACGGATCACACGGAAAAATTCTGAACCTCGATTCCGTGTGTTCTGTGTATTCCGTGGGCCGTCACTGCATTGGAGTGGTTTCGTGTATTTCGTGGTTAAAATTGAAAAATTAACGATGGGAGTGGCCCACGAAATCACACGAAAGGGCACGAAAAGAAGGCGGGGGTGTGGGCCCACGGAACACACGGATCACACGGAAAAATTCTGAACCTCGATTCCGTGTGTTCTGTGTGTTCCGTGGGCAGTCACTGCACTGGATTGGTTTCGTGTGATTTCGTGTGTTTCGTGGGTTAAAACAGCAGTGGAGTGGTCATCGTGTGATTTCGTGGACCTACTCGCACTGCTACGGATTCGGCGCTTCGACGGCTTCGCCGATTTCGACATCGAAGTTGTAGACGTGGGTGTTGATGAAGTCCTCGATCTGCGCGTAGGTGGCGGAACGGGCGAGGGGCAGACCGCGGGCGAAGTCTTCGCTGAGATCAACGAATTCGCTTTCCGGGCTGGTGTCGCGAATTGAGCGGGCGAAGTTTTTGGCCGCGATATAGGTCGAGCGTCGCCAGGAGGCATCGTCATCGCCGGGAAAGGCGAGGATGAGGCTCGGGGCGGTGAGTTGTTTGGCGTTGTTGAGGAGTTGTTTCGCATCGAGCAGTTCGGACGGGCCGTAGTAGGAACGCACGAGTTGGTGAATCGGTTTGCGCGATTCCCAATCCTCACGACGCAACCAGGCGCGCAGGTCGACCGGCGGTTCGAGCGTCACCGCGCAGCGGAAGCGATCGGGGTGCAGCGCGGCGGCGCGGAGTGCGACGTAGCCGCCCCAGCCGGAGCCGACGAGGCCGACGCGTTTCGGGTTGAGATTAAACGCGCGGCCGACCTGGTCGACGACGGCGAGCAGGTCGTCGATCTGGGCGGCGTCGTAACCGTCGTGAATCGCTTCACGCGCCTTGACGCCGTGGCCCCAGGCACCGCGGGCGGAGAGCTGCACCACACCGAATCCCATGCGGGCCAGCGCCTGCACTTCGGGTTGAAACACCGGCTGCACGCGTTCCCACGGTTCGGCCGGACAAATCACGACAAAGGGCGCGGGCATGACCCGCGGCGTGTGCGGCAGAGTGAGCTGGCAATCGATGTCGCGGCCGTTGGCTTTGACGGTGAAGGAGATGACGCGATTGGTGGCGAGATCATTGAGCCACGGCGCGCGTTGAGCGAACTCGGTGAGTTTGAGATTGGCGCGATCAAACAGATAAAAGCGTCCGGCCGAGGCGACGGAGTCGGCGAAGACGAGAAGCTGTTGCCCGCGCTGATCCCACTCGACGATGTCGACGTTGCGACCGGGCAGCGCCTGTTCGAGCGTGGCCTGCGCCGCCTGCAGGAGCGGGTCGAGCCAGAGCGTGGTGCGGCGCCGGTCGCGCAGTCGCACGCCCTTCAACGCGCGGGTGTAGCGGTCGAAGACGAGCGTGCCGGGCGGCAAAAAGGCGTCGACCGGCCGATCCACCAGATCGAGCGTGGGATGTTCGATGGCGAAGTCGGTCGGTTTGCCGGCGGCGAGGTCGAGCGCATAGATGCCGAAGCGGTCGCGGCCGACATTGGCGGCGTAGTAGAGGAGCGCGGGATTTTCACCAAAGCCGATGGGGATGGCGCGTTCGGTGAAAAACGTCGCGGGCGCGACATCGAAGGCGCCGGCGGGCAGGCCGGCCAGCGCGGCGAGCGAGTCGTCGCTGCGAAAACCGGCGCCGCGATCGACGGCGAATTTATGGGGAAAGGCGAAACTGGTTGTGGCCGGCGCGCTGAGGCGCGGCACGCCCTGCTGGTCGAGCAACTGCAGTCTGTCTCCATCGATCGGATACGAGGCGATGAGCTCGATTTCACCGTTGGCCGGATCGAGATCGTAGAGCGTGTGCAGGGCCTCGCTGGCGGTGCGCACCAGCACGTGGCCGGGATCGACGCGGTTGAGATCGTAAACGGACGGACTGCGCAGGGCGGTGCCAAAACCGGTGTCGGGATCGACCACGTCGCTGTCCTGGCCGATGGCGAGATTGAACCGGTCGGCAGCGGAGAACAGTCCGCCGTCGATCGTCGGATCTTCTTCGCGGGCGGCGGCGCGGCGAGCGGCAGTGCCACCGCTGCTGAAGTAGGGATCGTCGACGGTGGGGGCGAGCGAGCCGTAGTCGCGTTTACCGGAAAAGTCCGCGCTGGCGGCGGCGGCGTTGATCATTTCCGGGACGTCGCGTGGTGTGAGCACCACGCGGGCGTCGGAGCCGTCGGCCTTGAAGGTAAGAATCTGGCCCGGGATGCTGCTGCTCGCGCCGATGGGGGTGTGGGCGTTGGTCTCGACCACGAGACGTTCGTCGTCGACCCAGCGCAGCCAGTTGATGCGGGCGGGCACATTTTCCCGGTTCTTGCCGAAGCGCGGCGTGGCGAGGGCATCGTTGACCACCGCAACCTTGGCCAGCGCAACCGCGGGCTGTTCGGTGGCGACGATTAGCACGGACAGTTGATCACCTTCGCGCACGGCGTAGGCGAGGTGGCGGCCATCGGGCGAAAGCGTGGCGGACTCGGTCTGGGCGGGCCGGAACAGATCGGTGAAACGATCCCGCGCGCTCGGGGCGAGATCACCGCCGGTGGTCGGCCCGGGCAGGGTGATTTCGGGCAACGCGAGCCCGGGATCGGCGGCGGGCGCGGCGCCGGTGAGGAGGCCGGCAGTGACCAGGGAAAGGCAGTAAAAACGGAGGCGGGGCATGGTGGGGTTAAAATCAGTGCGTCGTCGTCAGTCGGTCGCGGAGATAGTGTATCAGCGAAGTGGTGACGGCGGGATCGATCGGCATTTTGTGGCCGCGCGGGGCGGATTCGGGCACGAAGACAAATGACGCGTGGTGTTGCTGCAGGGTTGCGCGCAACACGTCCATCTGGTGCCGCGCGTGCGGCGACTCGTCGGGGGTGATGGTGAGGAAGAGCGGCGGCGGCGGTCGGACGGGATCAAGATGGTCGAGCGCACCCTGGGTGCGCCAGACGGTCTCGTGGCTTGCGCGCGGGCCCCAGGTTTTTTCGTAGCGCGGGATCATGGGGTCGTCGGGGCGCAGATCGAGGTAGGTGAAACGGCCCGACATCACGACGGCGCCCTGCACGGCAGCGGACGGACCGCGGACGACGCCATGATCGGCGAACGTGTCGCGGTCGCCGGTGATCGCCGTGAGGAGCGCCATGCCGCTGCCGCGGGAAAAGCCGGCGCTGACAATGCGGTCATTGAGCGGGAGATCATGGGTGGCGACGACGGCGCGGAGACTTTGCACGGCGGCGGTGGCGCGGTAGCCGCTTTCCGGCAGCGGATCGAAACCGCGGTAAGGCGGGTCCACCGGATGATCGGCCATCGCGGCGGCGAAACCCGCCAATGCAGCGACGGGCAACAGCGTGTCGGTGCAGAAATCGAGGGAGAAGTTGCCCATGCGATCGGTGTTGTCGCAGGAAAATTCCAACACGGTGCCGACGGGGTCAGCGGGGGCGGCGGGATAGATCAAATCGAGCGCGAGCGTGCGTTGCGGAGTCTCGTAAAAAACGACATCGGTGAGCAGCCGGCAGCCGGCGGGAATGAGAAAGATGCGGTTGCGATCGATCGTGTCGCCGGGGAGCAGGCGCTGGGATTGCAGATCGGCGCGCAACGCGACGAGCGTCGGCACGAAGTCAGCGAGGCGGGAGTCGGGGGAGATGGTGGCGGAAAAATCGGCGACGGCCACGGTGAACCCTGCGGCGCGCAGCTCAGCAATCAGGGTGGCATCGTCGACGGTGCCGACGCGCGGAAACGGCAGGCCGGTGAGGTAGAATGCGACGGGCGTGGCGGCGGACGCGGCAAGGCGGCCGGGCGCGAGCAGTTCGATCGTGACGGCGGCCGGCGCGGCGGGAGGCGTCCAGGCGAGGGACTCACCGCGCACCGCCAGCACCGGGAGGATGGCGGCGAAGACGAGGCCAAGACGGCACGGGCGGGAGAACGGACGCAGGCGGGGCATCAGGCGGAGACGGGCGCGGACAACCATAACAAGACGCGGTCCGTCCGGCTTCCGCTGTTCGGAAAGGTTGTGCCGGGATTGTAGGATGTGACCGCCCGCCAGGGATTCTTTCTCTTTCCTCTTTCTCTTAATCTTTCTCCCCGCCGGGCGGAATTCGGTCGCTGGTCGGAAGGAGAACGAGAACGATTACGAGAACGAGAACGAGTGAGGGGCTCTGTAGGGGCTTTGCTTGCAAAGCCCGCCTGCGGAGTGGAACGCGGGGAGGCAGGCGGGGCCGAGCGGGAGCTCGGCGTTCCCAGGGGCAGGCACGGGTGTTTGAGAACGAGAAAGAGAACGACGAACGAGAATGAGTTTTGGCGGCGGGGATAACGATTAAGAGAAAGAGGAAAGAGAAAGATATTTAGGGTCAGGGGGGCGGGAACATGTGCAGCCAGTCTGCGTTGTATTCGAGGTAGACCGCGAGGGCTTCGGGCGGGAGGGTGGCGGCGAGCTGGGCGTGGATGAATTCGCCGAGGGCGGCCTGTTGGGCTTGGCGCTGCGCCTGTTGCTCTTCGCGGCTCAGGCTGCGGTCGGGACGGTTGTTGCGGGAGCGTTCGATGGCCTCGTTGCGGATGGCCTGCAGTTGCCCGGCGGTGGCGGCGGGCAGGCCGAGGCGTTGCACGAGATTGTTGGTCATCTGGTCGCCAGTGAACGCCTGCACCAGATCCGCGTAGCGTTGCTCGCCGAGAATGGCGGTGAGCGCGTCGGCGTGAGACGACAGATCGGAACGCGGATCAAGATCGGGGCCAAGGGTGCGGACGACGGCGTCGTATTCCGCTTGGGTGAACGTGACCAAGCCCGCGCGGTGGCGCAGGCGCTGGGCCGTGTTGCTGGCGCGGTAAAGGTAGGCGTCGTATTCGGCGGGAGTGAGTTGAGCGCGGAGCTGGGCTTGGAGTTGGGCGTTGGCGGCGGCCTCGCGTTCCATCAACTGGCGGGTCTCGGCGTCGGGCTCGCCGTTATTCGTGCGGCGACGGCGGTTGGGACCGATGGCGGCGTCGCGTTCGCGCCGGAGTTCGCGGAGCAGTTCGCCGGTGGCGGGAGAAATCCCACGACGGGCTTGGGAAACATCGGTCTCACTGGGCGGGAACAGGTTGAAAGGCGAGTCGCCGAAGATCGCTTTGAACTCAGCCACTTCGGGGCGCATTTCGCCGGCCATGGTGCTGCGATGGCGGCGTAGCCAGATGTCCTGCCGCACCCCGGTGCGGCGCCAGTAGGGCGCGGCGGCGAGCGCAGCGAGGTCGTCGGCGTGGGCCTGCGAAAGTCGAGTCCAGACGATGGCGCGCACCAATTGTTCGTCGAACCCGGCGCTGCGGAGGGCGGCGGCGAGTTCAGCCGGGGAAGTGGCGTCGAGCGTCGGCCAGAAGTCGGGCGGAAGCGTGGCCGGAGTCGGCGCGTCGGCATCGGCGGTCGCGGCGGATGCGGACGAGGACGTGGAAGCGTTGGCGCCAGCGGGACGTGCGTCGGTCGGTTCGTCGGTCGCGGCGGGCGGACGCGCCAGGCTGGCGAGCAGGGCGACGTTGGCGACGAGTGACAGGGCGACCAGACCGAGCAGGAGAAGTGAGCGTGAGCGCGGCCGTGCTGCGGTGGCGGGTGGGCGGGGCGGCGAAGCGGTCATGGGCCGGGGCGGGAGATTTGACGTTTCAGCACTTCGAATCGGCGACCTTCCATGGTTTTGAAATAGGCCGCACGATCGGTCGGCGACGGCATCAGGCGGATGAGGTCCTGTTCCAGCCGGTGGTAGAGTTGGGTCAGCTCAACGGTGCGTTGGGCCGGAGAAAGGTTCTCCACTTTGCGGAGGGCGGTTTGGCTCGCGGCGAGGTCACGATTGAGGCGGACGAGATCGCGGGCGGCGGCGGAATCCAAGCCTTGTTGGATGGTGAATCGTTCCATGGCGCCGTAGCTCGGGTCCATGACGTCGGTCCAGAGCGCGGCCCGTTCGGGCGGCAGTTCGGCGGTGAATTGCGCGACCAAGCTAGCCCAATTTTCTTGGTTTGCCTGCTGGGCGGTGGGGCTCATGGCAAACTGGCCGACCGGTGCGTTGAGGGCGGTAAGACTGGCGTTGTAGAGCTCCAGCAAGCGGACGTATTCGGCCTCGGAGGCGGGGAAGTTTTGGATGCGTTGCTGCAGCTCGACGGCGGCGGGGCCGGAGCGGAGCTGGAATGCAGCGAGTTCCTCGGGGGTCAGCAGGCCGGCGAGTTCGTTTTCCTGTTCGCGGGCGAGGAAGTCCAGAATCTCGCGATCCTCGTCGATGAAGATACCTTTCGACTCGAGGATCACGTCCTGCTGCAGGTCCAGATAGTCGGTAAGAATCTGGCTGGTGGCCTGTCGTTTGGCAGGGGCAAGAAAATCGAGGGTGGGAGTGGCTTCGAAGATTTTTTCGGGTTCGATGGCGTCGTCGCCCAATATGGCGACGAGCGCGGCGGTTTCCTCGCGGTAGAGGAGCTGAACCCCGCGCCGGAGGCATCGTTGTTGCCGACGGACGAGAGGAAGCC
>CBINJL010000028.1:0-12205 GCA_966250925.1 uncultured Opitutus sp.
AGGACGATTTTCATGAGAAAGGGAACGGTCTTTTAGAGACTGGGGCAACCGCCGCAAAACAAAACCCCGAGCACTCACACGGGAGTTTACCCGGAACGTTCGGAGGTGCGGTCGGTTCGCTCGCTACCGCTCGCGCGTCAGGCGCGGGCTTGTTGCGCGAGCACGGCCATGATCGCCTTCTGCGTGTGCAGCCGGTTTTCGGCCTGGTCGAAGATGATGCTGCGCGGGTTGTCCAACACCCCCTGCGTCACTTCCTCGCCCGGATGCGCCGGCAGGCAGTGCATGAAAAGCGCGTCGGGTTTGGCGGCGGCGAACAGGGCTTCGGTCACTTGATAGGGCGACATCTGCGCGATGCGCGCCTTCGTCTCCTCTTCCTTGCCCATGCTAACCCAGACGTCGGTGTAAACCACATCGGCGTCCTTGACCGCTTCGAAGGGATCGGTGGTGAAGGAGTAGGCGTCGCGGAACCCTTCCTTTTCAGCCAAGGCCTTAAATTCGGCCGAGGGCTCGAATCCCGCCGGACCGGCCAGGGCCGCGTGCATGCCAAAGAGGCCGGCGCCGAGTGCCCAGGAGTTGGCCATATTGCAGGCGGTGTCGCCGAGGAAGGCGATCTTGCGCCCCTTGAGCGAGGCCAGCATGTCCCCGTCGGGAACCGCCCAGCGCTCGGCCATGGTGAACGCGTCGGTGTAGATCTGACAGGGGTGAAGGAAGTCGGTCAGGGCATTGATCACCGGCACGGAGCCGGCCGCGGCGAGGCGCTCGACATCGCTGTGATCGTAGGTGCGCACGATCAGACCGTGCACAAAACGCGAGAGAACTTTCGCGGTGTCCTCGATCGATTCGCCACGACCAAGCTGGATGTCGTTGCGATTCAGAAACAGCGGATTGCCCCCCAACTCATGAATGCCCACCTCAAACGAGACGCGGGTGCGGGTGCTCGATTTGGAAAACAGCATGGCCCAAGTCTGACCGGCCAGCACCGGCGGCGTATGGCGGCCTCGCTTGGCCTTGAAATTCCGGGCGAGAGAAAAAACTTCCGCGACTTCGTGGGGCTTCAGGTCGGTTTCTTTGAGGAAGTGCTTCATGAGAGAAAAGGATAAACCTTGCCCGGTTTACTGCGCTGCGGCCAGAGCAAAAACCCCCGTCAACGGCACGATCCGGTGACGCTTGGCCACCGCCGCCCCGCCCTCCTGCCTCCACGCCCGCGCCCCGCTCAGCTTTGTGAATCCGGGAAAAAGTCTGCCAGATTGAGACTTACGATGCCCTTGACCGGCTGACCGTCCTTCAAGGCCGGCAAAAAGATCAATTCGCGCACCAGCGCCACGATGTGCGGCGGCAGGTCGGTATCGGCAGTCTGCGTGCGCGCATCCGCCGGCGGCGCCGCGATCGCCGTCTCGGCGTCAGCCAGGGCCGGCGTGGACTTGGTGTTAAGCGCCGCGGCGTCATACACCCGCAATTCGCGGTAGGCCTCGCCCACACTGCGATGCACGGCGAGCACTTCGCCATCCGGACCGACGCTGACCGCCACCGGATAATCAAACTTCCGCCGATCCTTGGCCGCATAAAGGGTCGGCGGCGCAAGTTCCCACACCGGCACCGGCAGCACCGTGCCCTCCTTGTGATCGGTGAGATGAACCAGCATGAGATAATCCTTGGCCTGCTGGCGGGTGAAGCTGCTCCGACGTTCGGAAACGTTGCTGCCCAGTTCCACGCCGTGCGAGTAGACGTGGATCCGAACGTTTTCCACCGTGAAACCCGGCGAAAGATTGGGTCGGCGGATCATGACCTTGCGCGGTTGAGTCGACAGCTCTCCCAACTCCTCGAACAAGGTGACGGTGCCGGTCTGATGCTCACTGGCGATGTCCGCGAGGATCACCGCATAGGCGCGCGCCACTGGTTCGGCTGAAGCAACCGAAAACGTTATCTGCAACGTATCGGGAGGATTCTCAGCGTTGGCGTCGTCCGAAAGCTCTCCCCAAGTGCCGGGATCCGTCATCGTCTGCATCGACAGCACGACATCATTCATCGCATTGAGCGCGGTGCCGTAGATATCGCTCGCGAACCCCGCTCCGCGCGCGCCATACGGACCTGCCAGTGCGCCGCCCTGCGCATAGGAGGACCGCCCTTCCTCCTGATTCCTGTTCGCCGTCTGCATGTCCGCGCGTTCCTGAGCATAGATGGTCATGTGATTCTGCGTCACCATCCAGCCCATCTTGGCATCACTGTTGAGCGAATAGGTGCGATCCGCGACCAGCCCGTCCACCGTCACCAAGGCATGACTGACCTTCGGGTGCCGATGCCAACGGAAAGTCGTCATCTCCTTCAGCGGCACCTGCTGCGGACTCGCCGCCTTTATCAATGCCTGCCGATTTCGATAGCTGGTCACTTCGGCAAAGTCGTCCGCGTGCGGGATCAAAACATCCACGCCAACGAAAAACCGATAGGGCGCGACCTCTTCGGCCGCTGCGTGCGTGAGGCCGAATGCGACAACGCCCACGCCGCGGGCGAACTTGGCGGAGGGACCGAAAAACGATCGAATCATGGCAAAACCCGGGGTTGAGGTTTCAGGCGTTAAAACTGCGGGGGGCGGCAAAACGCGGGGCATTCGGAATGTCGCTGCGCGCAACTATAAATAACACGACCACACCGGCGCCTGCCAGCACGGCCTCGGTCCAACAGTTAAACTCTCGGAAAGAACGACCCGGCCGTCACGACCGCGCCGCCAGCACGCTCCGCCACTTGGCCACCGCTTCCTGCAGTTCGGCTTCGGTCGCATTCAGCGGCGGGAGCAGGCGCACGACGTTGCCACCCGCCACCGGCACCAGCAGTCCGACTTCGCGCAACGCCGCCACCCAGCCGGGCGCGTCATCCTTCATCTGCAGGCCGACCATGAAGCCGGCGCCCCGCAGCCCCAGCACATGTTGAGGAAACTCCGTTGCCAAGGCCCGCAATGCTTCGTGCCAGGCCGGCGCGAGTCGCGAAACGTGATCGAGCAACGCTTCCTTTTCGATCACATCGAGCACCGCCAACGCCGCCGCACAGGCCAGTGGCGTGCCGCCAAACGTGGTGCCGTGTGACCCCGGCTTAAACAAGTCGGCCGAGGTTTCACCGATCCAGATCGCGCCGATCGGAAAGCCGCCGCCCAAGCCTTTCGCCATGCCCACCGCGTCCGGCCGCACATCGGCATGCTCGAAGGCAAAAAACTTTCCGGTGCGCCCCACCCCGCATTGCACTTCGTCGAGCATGAGCAGCAGGTTGTGCCGCGAACATAGCGCCCGCAGCCCGCGCAGAAATTCCGGCGTGGCGCGATTCACGCCGCCTTCGCCCTGAATCGTTTCGATGAAGATCGCCGCCGTCTGATCGTCGATCAGATCCGCAAAACTCTGCAGGTCGTTGAGCTTGCCGAAAGCGAATCCCGGGACCAGCGGACGGAATCCCTTTTGGATTTTCTCCTGCGGCGTCGCGCTCATGCCGCCGAACGTGCGACCATGAAACGCGTTTTCAGCGCAGATGACTTTGTAACACTTGCCCTCTTCGCCGCCCGCTTTGCGGCTGCCGTGCAGCCGCGCGAGTTTCAGCAAACCTTCATTGGCCTCGGCGCCGCTGTTGCAGAAAAACACCCGGCCCGGTCCGGCCTTTTGCACCAAGCGCCGCGCCAGCTCGCCCTGATTTGGGTGCCGAAACAGGTTGCTGGTGTGAATCAGTTCGCCGGCCTGCCGTTGCACCGCCGCCACCCAATCCGGATGACAGTGGCCGAGCGCACTGACCGCGATGCCGGAGGTGAAATCGAGATACGATTTGCCCTCGTCGTCCCACACCTTCGCCCCGCGTCCGCGCACCAGCGTGATCGGCGCCCGGCCGTAGTTTTGCAGCACGTGGGCGTCGTAAAGATCGGCGGTGTGAGTGCGGAGGATTTCGGAGGACATGATAAATTTTTGCTTTTCGAATCTCGATTTTCGAATTCTGGCAAACGGGACGACTATCTAACGGATTTACCCGTCGGCGCATCCAATCGAAAATCCAGAATCGAAAATCAAAACTCCCGTCAGCCGTGCACGATCTCGGTGCCGATGCCCTTGTCGGTGAAGATTTCGAGCAACAGCGAATGCGGAAGACGACCGTCGATGAAGTGAACGCGGTGCACGCCGTCCTGCAGCGCCCGCATGGCGCCGCCGACCTTGGGCAACATGCCCTTGCTGATGACGCCGGAATCCTTGAGTGCCTCGACTTCGGAAATCTTGAGGGTCGAGATCAACGACGCCGGATTGGCCGGATCGCTCAACAGTCCGGGCACGTCGCTCATGTAAACCAGACGGCGCGCGCGCAACGCACTCGCCACGCGGCCCGCGGCCATGTCGGCGTTGACGTTGTGCGGCTGCCCAGTGTGGTCGAGCGCGACCGGTGAAATGACCGGGATGAGGCCGTCGGCGATCGCCTTCTTGATGAGTTTGACCTTCACCTCCGTGACCTCGCCCACGAAGCCGAGATCGACCGGATTGCCGTCGTCGTCCTCCTCGAGTTTGCGACACACCAGCACTTCGTCGCCGGGCATGCCCTTGGGCTTGCCGCGCGCATCGGTGATGGCGGTGCAGACGTCGGGGTTGACCGTTTGGTTGAGCGTGCGGCGCACGATTTCCACCGTCGGCCCGTCGGTCACGCGCATGCCGTTGATAAACTGCGCCTGCAGGCCCGACTCGGCCATGGCCTTGGTGATGGCTTTGCCGCCGCCGTGCACGACCACGGTGTTGATGCCGCAGGCGGCAAAAAACGCGATGTCGTAGGCGACCCGGCTGCGCACGGTCGGATCAGGATCGTCCATGAAGCTGCCGCCGTATTTCACGACGAAGGTCGAGCCCCGGAAATTTTGGATATAGGGAAGGGCCTCGAGCAGGACCTTCGCCTTGGCGGTGATTTCTTCCACATTCATTGGCAACGGGGTTTTCACGGGAGCCGGCGACGAGAGGGTTGACGCGGCCCTCCCGGCAACGGTTCCGGAGAAAACGAACCCGCGGTTATGCCTGCTCCCGCGGGCATTTCGATGCAAAAACTGCACAACGCACGCCAACGCGATGCATTATCCGCTTAACACCGCCGCCGCCGGTCGCCACATCTGCCCCCGTGCCCAGCACTGACCTCGTCTTTTCCTCCCGCGATGAACACCGCGCCTGGCTCACCGGCCATGCCGCCCTGCCCCGGGGCTTTCGCGTGGGCACGAGCCGCTTCGCCTTCACCCCGATCGAGGCGCCCAAACCGGCGAAGATGACGCTGACTTTGATCGCGCTGGATCGCCCCACGCCGGACTTCGCCGCCGTATTCACCCGCAACGCCTTTCCGGGCGCACCGGTGCTGGTCGGTCGTCAGCGCCTCGCCGAACCCGCGCTCGGCGCGATCATCGTTAATAACAAAATTTCCAACGTCTGCGCGCCCAACGGCGTCGCCACCGCCGAGCGTATCTGCGCCGCCACCGCCCGCGAACTCGGCCTCGCCCCGACTCAGGTGTTGCCCAGCTCCACCGGCGTGATCGGCTGGAGCCTGCCGGCCGACGCCATGGAGAACGCGCTGCCCGGCGCAGTCGCGGCGTTGCAGGGAGAGTCGATTTTGCCCGCGGCCGAAGGCATCGTCACCACCGATCTCTATCCCAAAATCCGCAGCGTCGAACTCGGCGGCGGCCGCATCGTCGGCATCGCCAAGGGCGCCGGCATGATCGAGCCCAATCTCGCCACCATGTTGGTTTACATCCTGACCGATCTGGCGGTGCCGCGCGATCTGCTGCGGGCGATGCTGCGCGAGGCGGTCGACGAGAGTTTTAATCGTATCAGCATCGACAGCGACACCAGCACCTCCGACACCGTTGCGCTCATTTCCAGCGGCGAGGTTGCCGACGTCGATCTAGCGGCGTTTCGCGCCGCGCTGGGCCAGGTTTGCACCGATCTGGCTGAAGACGTTGTGCGCAACGGCGAAGGCGTGCGCCACGTCATCCGGGTGAGCGTCACCGGCGCGCCGAATGCGGCCTTTGCCACCAAGATCGGCCGGGCGATCGTCAACGCCCCGCTCTTCAAATGCGCCGTGGCGGGCAACGATCCCAATGTCGGCCGACTCGTGCAGGCCATCGGCCGCCACCTCGGCAATCTCGACGGCGAGAAGCCCGATTTGTCCGGCTTGCGACTGACCCTCGGCGGCCACGAAATCTTTACCCAAGGCGTCTTCCGACTCGATCCGGCCAAGGAAAAGGCCCTCGTGCAACACCTCCAACAGGCGGAACTCTACGTCTCGGCGCCGACTCCTGAAGGCCACTTCGCGCCGCCGGTCGACTATCCGCCGCATGAACGTTGCGTGGAAATCGGGGTCGATTTCGGCTCCGGCGGTCCGGGCGCAGCCGTGGTTTTTGGCGGCGACCTGACCCACGAATATGTCTCAGAAAATGCCGACTACCGGAGCTGAGCGAACCGGCCTGACGTTTTTGGCCGGGCATTGTGCCCGTTTTTGACCTCAAAATTGCGGCATAATGCCCGATTTTACGGACGGGTCGTGGTGACGGTTCCCTATGGAAACGTATCGTCCAGCGGCCTCAGGCCACAAAAAAGCCGCCCAAATCGGGCGGCTTGAAAAGGATTGGAGCAGGCGACGACAGGGTCGCTGCAATCTGCAAACTCAGCGCTTGGAGAACTGGAAGCGCTTGCGGGCGCCGGGCTGACCGGCCTTCTTGCGTTCCTTCTGGCGCGGGTCGCGCTTGAGGTGACCGGCCTTTTTGAGGGAAGGACGCAGCTCGGCGTTCATCTTCTCGAGGGCGCGGGCGATGCCGTGAGCGACGGCGCCGGCTTGGCCGGAGACGCCACCACCGCTGACGTTGGCGACGACATCGAACTGATCCTTGAGCTCGACGGTCAGAAGCGGCGCGTAGGCAACCTTGGCGAAATTCTCGTGGGAGAAGTAATCCTCGAAGTCACGGCCATTGGCGACGAACTTGCCGCTGCCGGCAACGATGCGCACGCGGGCGGTGGAGGTCTTGCGGCGGCCGGTGCCGGTGAAAACGGTGGCGGTTTCAGCACTCATGGGAAACGATTAGAGCGGGAGCGAAGTCGGGTTTTGAGCCGTGTGCGGGTGCTCCGAACCGGCGAAAACGCGCAGCTTCTTGAGCATCTGGCGAGCGAGACGGTTCTTGGGCAGCATGCCCTTGACGGCGTGGGTGATGATAAATTCGGGATTGCGGGCGCGCTGCTCGGTAAACGAGCGATAGCTTTCGCCACCAACGAAACCGGAGAAGAACATGTAGCTGTTCTGCTCTTCCTTCTTACCGGTCACGACGATCTTCTCGGCATTGATGACGATGACATAGTCACCGGTGTCGACATGCGGCGTGTAGGTGGCCTTGTGACGACCGCGGAGAACGTTGGCGATCTTCACCGCCAAGCGGCCAAGCACCTGCCCCTCGGCATCAACAATATGCCACTTGGGTTGCACGGTATCCTTTTTGGCGAGGAAAGTTTTCATGGGAAAAGAGGCCAATTGCTAGGTTTCGTCGAAACCGTGTCAACCTGCATTTTGGCCGGAAAAAAGAAATCCCGTCCCCACCGGTGGCAGGGACGGGACGAAGTCAGTTTCAGCGACTCAGGTCGAGCTTAGAAGCCGAGGCTGATGCCGGCGATACCGTAGAAGTGTTCGTCTTCCACGCCCATGCCGATGTCGTTGTCGGCAAAGACCGCACCGATGTAGGTGCTGGCGCTGTCGTTGAGCGCCAGGTTGTAGGTGGCGCTCAGACCCCAGTAGTTGTAGTCGCCACCGTTGTCCGCCGTGACGTAACCAAAATCACCCGCGAGATCGAAGGTGCTGGTGTCCGAAACGGTGATGCTGTAGCCGAGACCGACCTGGAAGGTGGCGGTTTCGAGCTCGGTGTCGTAGTAAACGTAGCCGGAAGCGCTGAGACCGCCGCCGAGATCGCCGGTCGCACCGACGTAGGGCTCGAAGGTGGCGTCACCATCGGTTTCCGGGTAGTAGTAGTAGGTGGCACCGAAGTCCAACGACCACGTGTCGCTCAACGCCAGGCCGTAGCCGATGTAGAAGTCGAACTCGTTGTCATAGTGACCCTTGGCCGGCTGGCTGGTCCAGATACCGGCGTAGAAATCGCCGGCGGCGAACTCCACGGACGGCTGGATGGAATCCTCGGCGAGCTTGACGCCGCGGAAGACATAGTCGGTGACAAAGGGGAAATCCACCGTGATGGAATAGGAGGACTCCTCTTGGGCACTGAGGCTCGCGCCGGAAATCGCGGCGGCAAGCAGTAGGGCAGCAGTTTTCTTCATTTGTAGGTTTAGTCTGTAGTTGTTTGAATCGGCTTGCCGGAACCTTTCCGAAACAAGTCCCCGATTCATCCACGCATGACGACACGCGAGGTAAGGGGTTTCGTTCCAGAAAGTTTCAGACAAACAGCCGTTCACATTTGAGCAAAATTTGAGCCAAATCCAGCCTATCCATGAAAAATTTTCCAGTTATCGCCGCGCTCGTCGCCCTGCTCGGAGTCGCCCTCGGGGCCTTCGGTGCCCATGCCTTGGCCGCCTCGCTCGCCGCCCGGGACATGACCGAAGTCTGGCAAACCGCCGTTCTCTATCACCTCCTGCATGCGGTTGCCGCCTGGAGCCTGAGCCACCGCGCCAGCCTCGACACGTGGTCGCGACGGGCCGGCTGGATGTGGCTGAGCGGAATCGCGCTGTTCAGTGGTTCGCTCTACTTGCTCGCGCTGGATGGGCCGCGCTGGCTGGGACCGATCACGCCGTTGGGCGGGATTGCCTTTATTCTGGGTTGGGCATTTGCCGCGCTGGGGGCGCGACGCTCCTCGACTTCACCCGCGGGGTGAGCATTTGCGGAGTTGTTGCGATTTCCTTACCGCCGTTCTTGGCGTGCTTTGCGGTCTTCGCGGTCTTTGCGTTAAACCTCAATTGCGTAACATAGGATGATTAAGCTGCCCCCTGCCCTCGTCCCTGTCCTGGAGGCGGTGCGCCGCGTCGGCCGCCCGCGGCTGGTCGGCGGCTGCGTGCGCGATGCCCTGCTGGGACAGTCGCCCGGCGATCTGGACATCGAGGTGGCAGGCACGGATTTTGATCGCCTCCAACGTGCGCTGTCGCCGTTTGGCGCCACCGATGTGGTAGGACGCAGCTTCGGCACGATTAAGTTACGGCGAGCCGGCGTAGTTTACGACTTTTCCCTTCCGCGGCGGGAATCCAAAACCGGCGCCGGGCATCGCGGTTTTAAAGTCTCGCCCGACCCGGACCTGAGCGACGCCGCAGCGGCGGCGCGACGCGACTTCACCATCAACGCGATGGCATGGGACCCTTTTGCCCACGCCTTGATCGACCCTCATCACGGAGAACATGATCTGCGCGCCGGCATCCTGCGCCATACCAGTGCGGCATTCGACGAGGACCCGCTGCGGGTTTTGCGCGGCATGCAACTGGCTGCCCGTTTCGACCTGCGCCTCGCTCCTGAAACCGCCGCCCTCGCCCGCAACATCGTCGGCACCGCGGCCGAGTTGCCGACCGAACGTATCTGGGGCGAGTGGGACAAGTGGTGCCGGCTCGCCCGCAAACCGTCGCGCGGCCTCGCCGTGCTGGCCGAGACCGGGTGGGTCACTGTCTTTCCCGAGATCGCCGCCCTCGCCGGCACGCCGCAGGATCCTGAATGGCACCCTGAAGGCGATGTCTTCGTCCATACCGGCCATTGCCTCGATGCCTTGGTCGGCGACGAATGCTGGTCGCAGGCGGACGATGACCTGCGCCGAGTGCTGATGCTCGCTGTGCTCGCCCACGATTTCGGCAAACCGTCCACCACGGTGCAGACGGAAAAACAAGGCCGGTTGCGTTGGACCAGTCCGGCCCACGGCATCGCCGGCCTCGGTCCGACCGAATCATTTCTGCAACGCATCGGCGCGCCCCACCGCCTCGCTCCTCGCATCCTGCCGTTGGTGCAACACCACCTCGCGCAGATCGACACCCCTGACGGCGAATTCAGCGACGCGCATTTACGGCGTCTCTCCCGCCGTCTCGAACCCGCGTCGCTGACCGAGTTACTGGCGGTCATGCGGGCCGATGCCCGCGGCCGGCCACCGACCGATCCGGCACCGACGCTCGCAACCCTGACCCGACTGGAACAACGCAGCCATGAACTCGCGTTGCGCGATGCCGCGCCCCGGCCACTGTTGCAGGGCCGCCACCTGATCGCTCGCGGCCTCACGCCTGGCCCTGACTTCAGCCCCGTGCTGGCGGCCGCTTACGACGCCCAGCTCGACGGCGCTTTTTCTGATGAAGAGGGCTCATTAAACTGGTTGGATCAGTATTTGAAGCGCGCCGAGAAGTGATCCAAGGTGTGCGTGATGCCCTCCCAACTCGATCAACTTAAAGCCTTCACCAAGGTCGTCGCCGACACCGGCGACTTCGAAAGCATGAAGGCCTACACCCCTCAGGATGCGACCACCAACCCGTCGCTCATTCTCAAGGCCGCCGAGCTCCCTGCCTACGAAGCGCTCGTCGACAAGGCCATCGCCGACGCCGGCTCCGGCGCGCAGATGGATGCCATCGTCGACCGCCTGCTCGTGACCTTCGGCCAGGAAATTCTTAAAATCGTGCCCGGCCGCGTTTCCAGCGAAGTCGACGCCCGCCTTTCGTTCGACGCCGCCACCACCATGGAACGCGCCCGCGGCCTCATCGCCCTCTACGAAAAGGAAGGCATCTCGCGCGACCGCGTCCTTATCAAGATCGCCTCCACCTGGGAAGGCATCAAGGCCGCCGAACAGCTAGAAAAGGAAGGTATCCACTGCAACCTTACCCTGCTGTTCTCGTTCGCCCAGGCCGTCGCCTGCGCCGAGGCCAAGGTGCAGCTCATCTCGCCCTTCGTCGGCCGCATTCTCGACTGGCACAAGAAGGCCACCGGCAAAAACTTCGTCGGCGCCGAAGATCCGGGTGTGCAGTCCGTCACCGAGATCTACACCTACTACAAGAAGTTCGGCTACGCCACCGAGGTCATGGGGGCCAGCTTCCGCAACGTCGGCGAAATCCTCGAACTGGCCGGCTGCGATCTGCTCACCATCTCGCCCAACCTGCTCAAGGAGTTGGCCGACAGCGACGGCAAGGTGGAGCGCAAACTCGATCCGGCCGCCGCCGCGTCCTCGGAGATCGCCAAGACCAGTTTCGACGAGAAGAGCTTCCGCTGGGCCTTCAACGAAGACGCCATGGCCACCGAAAAGACCGCCGAAGGCATCCGCAACTTCGCCGCCGACATCGTGAAGCTGGAAAACCTCATCGCCAAGAAACGCGGCTGAGACGGACCGCGCGTCCCGATTCTGCTTCCCAGCCGGACTTCGGTCCGGCTTTTCTTTTGCCCGCATGATCCTAAATGCCGCAATTGCACCACAGAGATCGCAGAGTGGGATTCCGCCAAACCCACCTCACCTCGGATTCACCCGCTGGGTGAGCGCCACGTGCTTTGCAATCTCCGCGGTCTTGGCGTTAAACATAAATTGCGGAACGTAGGATGATTCGCGCGTTCCAATGGGACCTCGCCCGTCAGGTCGAACGACTCGACTGGCTGCTCGAACAACTCCCCAAGTATTCAAAATGGGGATACGAAGAACTGCACCTGCACCTTGAGGATGCCGTCGACTACCCCAGCCTGCCCGGCGTCGCCCGACACGACGCCTACTCTTGGCGGCAGTTTCAGCGACTGGTGCGGGCCGCAGGCGATTGCGGCATCAAGGTCGTGCCCATCGTCAATCTGCTCGGCCACACCCAATACCTCATCAAGACCCCGCAATGGCGCCATTTGAACGAACTGTGCGATGGCGACGGCACTCCGCTCGCCAGCGGCCAGATCTGCCCTTCCCTGCCCGATACGCTCGAAGTGGCGCGACGCCTGATCTCCGACGTTGCGCCTTACTGCACCGCCGGGAAAGTCCACGTCGGTCTCGACGAAAGTTTCCTGCTCGGTCGGCATCCCACAAGTCGCGAACACATAGCAGCGATCGGTCTTGCCCGCTACTTCGCCGATTACGTTACGCGGCTCCACGCCATCGCCGCGAAACATGATCTGCGCACCGCGATCTGGGCCGACATGCTGGTGCTGCTGCCTGAGGCAATTCCGCACCTGCCGCGCGGGTTGATCGCCTACGACTGGTATTACTACGCCTTCGCCCGGCACCCGCGCTTCGAGCCGTATAACT
>CBINJL010000029.1:0-11993 GCA_966250925.1 uncultured Opitutus sp.
GACATAGTGGGCGCGTTCGCCGAGGCGGGCTACCTGCTCCTGCAACAAATTCTCGCGGCGCCCGGCCAGCACGATGGTGGCACCGGCGGCGTGCATGCACTCGGCGATGGCGCGACCGATGCCGGTGCCGCCGCCGGTGATGAGGGCGGTTTCGCCGGTGAGGGAAAAGATGGAGGGAAACGAAGGCGTCATGGCGGGAGAGCGTTGCGCCCGCTGGTCAACGCCGCGGGCGAACGACCAATAAACGTCTCTGCCCCCGGTTTGAACACCGGAGACGCGTTCAACTGTTGAGCCTATCGGCGCGACCTACGGAGGTTGTTCTGACAACCGGACCTGCAACTCACCTCACTGCGCCGCGTTCCAAGCGTCGACCTTGGCGCGGATGGCGGCGGTGTGTTCGGGGGTCGAGCCGCAGCACGAGCCGATGATGCTGGCGCCGGCGGCGAGCACGTCGGGCACCTTGGCGGCGGTTTCTTCCGGCGGCTGCTTGTAAACGGCCTTCATGTTTTCGAGCACGGGCAGGCCGGCGTTGGGCTGCACCATGACGGGCAGGTCGCAGCTTTCCCGATACAACTCGGTCACCATGGCGGCGCCGGTCATGTCCATGCCGGTGCCGCAGTTGAGCGCCACGATGTCGGCGCCCTGGTCGGCCACAAATTCGGCCGCGTCTTCGGGCGAGATGCCCATCATGGTTTTGTAAAACGTCTTGTCCATCGACAGGTCGTAGGCGAACGACGCGATGATGCAGGGAGCGCCGGCGGCCTTGGCGGCTTCGATGCCGGCGGCGATTTCCTCGCGGGAAGTCTGGGTCTCGATGATGATGGCGTCGATGCCGGCATCGACCAGCGCGGCGGCCTGTTCGGTGAGGGCGGCGACGGCATCGGCGTAGGGCAACTCGCCGTAAGGTTCGAGGATGGCGCCGAGCGGACCAAGATCGCCCAGCACGTAGCCGGGCCGACCGCCGAAGGCCTCGCGGGCAATGCGCACGGCGGCCTGGTTGATCGCGATCAGATCGTCGGCCACACCGTGACGGCGGAGCATCAGGCGCGAGGCGCCGAAGGTGTTGGTGATGATGCAATCCGCGCCGGCGAGCGCGTAGCGTCGTTGGATTTCCAATACGCGCTCGGGATGGCTGAGGTTCCAGGCCTCGCCCGAAGCGCCCTGCTCCAATCCGGCGAGCATGAGCTGGGTGCCCATGGCGCCGTCGCAAACGAGACGGCGGGTGGCGATGGCTTGGAGAAGGGTGGTTTGCGACATGGAGCGGAAGGGGTTGGGAGAGAGACGGGAAGGAAAACGGCCAGTGTGGAGTCCAACCCCGCTCGCTGTCTAGGGCATGTCTGGGCCTTCGCTCGATTTTCCGGCCGGGCTGGCTGCTGCTGCGGCCGGAGCGAGGATGAGGGTGTGGGTTTCGTTGGCGTCGAGCGTGCGCAGACGCAGCTTGAGATGGAGCTCGGAAAAGTTCTCCGGATAACCGGCGCGGAACGGCTCGATCGTCTGACTGGCGCCGGGTTCGAGGGTGAGGATTTCCGGTTCGGGCACGAAGCTGCCCAAAGGTGAGGTGACTTCGGCGATGCGCAGTTGGATCGCGGCTTCGCTGGTGTTGGCAAAGCTCAACACGAGTTGCTGGCGCAGCGGTCCGCGGGCCATGCCGCCGCTTGCTCCCCCGCCTCCGCCCGGTCCACGACCGCCCCCGGAGCCTTCGCCGCCACCCGGAGGCGGCCCGCCGGGCCCGCCCATGCCGCCGCCGGGACCACGCTCGGGGCGTGGCGGATGTTCGCCGCGGGTGGTGTCATCATCGCTGCCGGCGGGACGTTGGAAGTGAAACGCTTCGAGCACGGCGGAGACCGTGATCGCGCCGTCAAAAAAGGACTGGCTGGCGGCGAGCCGCGGCTGGGGTGGCGGAGGCGGTGTGCGCTCCGCCCGGCGGGGCGATTGGCAGCCGGTCAAAATGACGAGCCCGATAAGGCCGAGGAGGCCGAGCCGGGCTGAATCTGAGCGGAGACGAAGGCGCGAGGCGAAGCGGGAGTTCATCATGATCTGGCTTCATGACGTGAGCCTTGGGCGGCGGTTTCGTTTTTGGTGATACGATGGCGAGCGAGGGCAAAAGAAGACCCCGCCGATAGCATCGGGCGGGGTCGAGAGAGGGAGCCGAAACGGCGAATGGGAGTCAGCGAGCGGCGTCTTGGATTTCTTCGCCAGCGTCTTCGATATCCTTGCCGGCGCCTTCCATGGTCTGGCAACCGGTGGCGAGAAACGCGCCGAACAACAGGCTCAAAATGGCAAAAAAGGTGAGTGATTTGTTTTTCATGCATCAACGGAAACGCACAGCTGATGCCAGAGAAATACGGCTGTGCTTAACTCATTGTAATCAAGTAGAATAAGGAAAATTTAGCGCCGCCCTGGATTGCCGCTTTGCGGCTGAATGAGGCGGTTTGCACGATGGTAAAATCGCGATTTCGTGCAGCGTGCAATTGGCCTATAGGACCGTCGGTTATCGACGACTGGTTGCGGAGGGGTGGGGCGGACGGGTGGCGGGACTGTTTCGAGAACGAGAACGAGAACGATTACGAGAACGAGAAAGAGAACGAGGTGTGGTGCTGTAGGGGCTTTGCTCGCAAAGCCCGGCTGCGGAGGAGTGGGGCCTCCTATACCGCCACTCCACCGCGCGGCATTCGCAAGCGAACGCCCTACGTCGCGTGCGGCGGTCCTGTCGCGCAGTTGCCAAGGCTTGGCGAAAGCGTCGCGTTGTGCCGTAAAGGGAATGTCGCGCCGCGAGCGATTCTGCGCCGCGTCGGTTTCCTCCGCTTTCGCAAAAACTCCCGCCCCATTTTTCTCCCCCACCATGGCTGTCTCGTTGCTCCCGCGTGTTTTGAAACGTCAACCGCTCTTCGCGCTCGCCGCCATCGGCGTGGTCGCGCTCGGCATCGCGCTGGCCACCACGGCGGCGAGCTTGATCGAGGCGCTGTTGTATCGCTCGGTTCCGGCCCGCGACGCACACGAGCTGCATCGGATCGACAGCGGGCTCTACGGCGGCATCGCCACGGCGCCGGCCGCGCGCGACCTGATGGAGGATCTGGCGCCGTTGCCGACCTTTACCTATTCGCTGGCGCGCAACGTCGAGTTTGCTTCCGGCACGGGCACGGAAACGGGGCTGGTTTCCCTCGGGGAATTCATGGGCGACGCGTTCGGGGTGCTGGGTTGGGACGTGGCGCGGGGCCGCGGACTGCAACCGGCCGATTACGTGCCGGGTTCGGAAGCGGTTGCGGTGCTGTCGCATCGGTTTTGGCAACGACAGCTCGGTGGCCGCGAGTCGGTGCTTGGCGAAACCATTCTCCTCAACGGTGTGACCTACCGCGTGGTCGGCGTGCTGCCGCCAGCGCTGGATCGGGTGAACCGGCTGCGCTCGACCGATGTGTTTTCGGCCTTCGTGCACACCTCGGAAAAGTGGCGCTATGATCATCGCAACAGTCACGCCCACACGATCGTGGCGCGGGTCGACGATCCGGCCCGCGTGCCGGAACTGAACGCCCGACTGGTGACGGCGGGCGAGCGTCTGCGCCGCGCGTATCCGGAGTCCGACGTCTCGCCCGGCTACACCCTGGTGGCGGAAACCACCGCCGCCGCCCGTGAACTCGGCGACTTGGCGGGAAAGAGCCGCGTCATCGGCGGGTTGATCGCGGCGCTGCTGCTCGTGGCTTGTTTCAACGTCGGGAACATGCTGCTGGCCAATGCCTATCGGCGGCAGCGCGAGTTTGCCATTCGCCAGAGTTTCGGCGCGACGGCCGGGCATCTGTTTCGGCAAATGCTCGGCGAAAGCCTGGTCATCGCCCTGCTCGGCGGCGCGGTCGGTGCGGGCGCGAGCGTGCTGCTGGTGGGGCTGCTGCGAAAGCTGCAGTTTGGCGCCGACGTGAATCTCGCCATCGACGGCTCGACGCTGGCGCTCGCCCTCGGTGCGACGCTGGCGATGGGCGTATTCAGTGGATTGATACCGGCGCTGCAGATGAGTTTCCGTTCCTTTGGCGAGCAGATGAAGAGCGGCGGCCGCCACAGTGGCGCGCATCGTCTGGCGCAGGGACTGATCGTGGGGCAGGTGGCGTTTTGCGCCACGTTGCTGACGGTGTGCTTTTTGTTTTTCGCCTCGCTGCGGGCCTCGCTCGCCTTCGATCCCGGCATGACGACGGACCGGTTGCTCCATGCGGAAATCTACATGCGGGCGCTGGCGCCGGAGGATCGTCCGGCGGTGGTGCGCGACCTGTTGGCGCAGGTGCGGGCGATGCCCGGAGTCGAGAGCGCGGGCATGGGCATGCGGCCGCCGCTGGGCGGCGCGGGATCGTCGCACGCGCGGTTGATCGGCGCGGACATCAATCAGCCGGAAGGTCACGGCCCGACCCGGTTCGCGTTCGGCACACCGGGATATTTTGAGACCGTGGGCGTCCCGTTGCTGGCGGGCCGCGATTTCACCGAGCCGGAAAACGAGTTTCCGTTCACGGTGGCGATCATCAACGAAACCATGGCGCGCAAGTTCTGGCCGGAGCGCACGGTGCATGAGGTGGTCGGGCAGCAATTCATTCCGTGGGAAGACACGCGCCTGCGCATCGTCGGGGTGGCGCGTGATTTCGCGCTGACGCCGTGGGCGCGGCCGGAATCGTATTTCATGATTCCGCATTTTGAATCGCGGCTGACCCTGCACGTCCGCACCACGGCCGATCCGCGCACGCTGGCGGTGGCGCTGGATCGTTTTCTGCGCGAGCCCGGCAATCGTTTTGTGGCCGGTCCGGTGGAGCTCTTCGAGCAGGCGCAGGCGCGGGCATTTGTCGACGTGGTGGCGACGCTGCGGGTGATTGCGGTGCTGGCTGGCGCGGCGTTGGTGCTGGCCGCCTGCGGCACGTGGTTCATGACGCGGCAGTTCGTGCGCCTGCGGCGGAAGGAAATGTGCATCCGGCTGGCGATCGGCGCGCAGCCGGCGGGCCTGTTGTGGCGCACGTTGCGGCGCAATCTGGTGCTGACCGCGCTGGGACTGGGCGTGTCCGGCGCCTGCTCGTTGTGGCTGGCCGGTTTTCTCGCGCCGCTGTTGCCCGGAGCCGAAGGCGCGGCGATGCCGGCCTACCTGGTGGTCGTGTTGGTGTCTGTCGTGGTCGCGATCGGTTCCAGTCTCGTGCCGGCGTTGCAGATCCTCCGCCTCCAACCGCGCGAGGTGTTGAGCGAAGTGTGAGCGCGGGGCTCCGGCGTGCGTCTCGGTTTTGTGGATTGCGCTGGATCGCGGGCGCGAGCTCGATGGACCTTCGGACCGCCACCGCAGGTGTCCGGCATCGATGACATCACTACTTCAGCGTTACAGCGTTGCCTTCTGGTCCGCCGTCCGGCGGTTGCTCCGACGGTGGGGGCGACGGGTGCGCGCGTCCACCTGGCTGGCGGACTGGGTGTATCCTCCCGAGCCGGTGCGGGATGCGGATGCCGCTTACCGGGATTTCAACGGGTGGTATTTCGGCCTGCTTGATCAACAGGAGCGCATGCTGGCCGATCGGCCGAGAATGGCCTTTTACCACGAGGCCATCACGCGGCACATCAAGCCGGGGGCGCGGGTGATCGACCTGGGCACGGGGACGGGAATCCTCGCGGCGTGGGCGGCGCAACGCGGAGCGGCGGTGGTGCACGCCCTCGATCATTCCGCGATTCTCGCGCAGGCGGAGGAACTCGCGGCGCACAACGGCATCGAGCGGGTCAATTTTGTGGCGGTGCACAGTTCGGAATTCCACCTGGATGAGCCGGTCGATGTGATCCTGCACGAGCAGATGGGCGATTACCTCTTTGATGAAGCGATGGTGGCCAATGTCTGTGATCTGCGGGATCGGTTGCTCAAGCCGGGCGGCCTGATCCTGCCGAGCCGGTTCGAATGGTATTGTGAACCGGTGCAACTGCATGAATCGCGACGGGTTCCCTTCATCTGGCAGATGCCGGTGCGCGATTACGACTACAGTTGCCTGCGGTCACAGCGGCCGGATGAGCCGGAGTATTACCGGTTGGCGAGCTGTGATCTCGGGCTGGTCGAACGGTTTCTGGGCGAGCCTGTTCCCACGCTGACCTTCGACCTCCACACCGTGCAGGAAGGCGACCTGGGCTCCGAGGTGCTGATCCGGCGCGAAGTCACGCAGGCGGGCACGCTGGACGGTCTGGTGGTGTATTTCGGCCTGAAGCTCGATGATGATCTTTCGCTGAGTTCAAGTCCGTGCGATCCCGGCCGCGCGACTCACTGGGGGTTTCGTATCCTGCGCACGGATACGGAAGCAGTGGAGGCGGGCGATGTCATCGCCATTGTCCTCAAGGTCGGCCGTTGGTCTGATCCGGATTCGTGGGAGTGGACGCACGCGGTTGAACGTGGGGCCGGGGCGGCGGCGGGCGGAGAAGGCCCATGAAGTCGCGTCAACGCCTGGCGGAAGCGCGCACACCCGACGGCGGTCGGCTGGCTCTGTTCGAGCAGGACGACGCGTTTTCGATCAGTCTCAACGGCCAGGAATTGATGCACTCCCGCGCGCATGCCTCGGAACTCCTCTTGGGCGAAGTGGGGCTGGCTCATTTGGCGGAGGCGCGGCGCGAGACGGCGCGGATTCTGATCGGTGGGCTCGGCCTGGGATTTACGTTGCGCAGCGTGCTGGCGGCGGCGGGCCGGGAGGCGAGGGTCGAGGTGGTGGAACTGCTCCCGGCGGTGGTGGAGTGGAATCGCACGCACCTGCGGGAGCTGAACGGCGGGTTGTTGGATGACGCCCGGGTGACCGTGCGCACGACGGACGCCAATCGTCTGATTCGCCGGGCCCGGCCCGCCGGTTATGATGCGATCCTGCTCGATATCGACAACGGCCCGGTCGCGATGGTGGTGGCGGACAACGCGAATCTGTATGCGGCCGGCGGGCTGCGGGCGGTGCGGGCGGCGTTGCGACCCGGGGGGCGGGCGGTGTTCTGGTCGGCCGGGCCGGATGCGGCGTTTGCGCGTCGCCTGCGCCAACTCGAATTTCAGGTGGAAGAGATCCCGGCCAAGGTGCACGAACGCGCGAAACGCGCGGCCTATCTCCTGTATGTCGCCACGCGTCAGGACCGCGGCTTGGCCCAGTAGGCGCGGGTCTCGGCGACGACGACGCCGGACAAGGCGACCAACGCGATAAGGTTGGGCACGGCCATGAGCGCATTGAGGATGTCGGCGATGTTCCAGATCAGGCGCAGACCGCCGATGGAGCCGATCACGATCGCGATGACCCAGGCGATGCGATAGGGCGTGATCGCGCGCGGGCCGAAGAGGTATTCGACACAACGTTCGCCGTAATAGGACCAGCCGACGACGGTGGAGTAGGAGAAGGTGATGACGGCGAGCCCCACAAAGATGCCGCCGCTTTGCCCGGGCATGCCGAGGCTGAATGCCTGTTGGGTCATCCCGGCGGCGGCCGCGGCTCCGGCGGTCCACACGCCGGTCACGATCAAGGTCAAACCGGTCATGGTGCAGACGATGATGCTGTCGATGAACGTGCCCATCATGGAAACGAGCGCCTGTTCGGCCGGTTCGTTGGTCTGGGCGGCGGCGGCGGCGATCGGTGCGCTGCCCAGGCCGGATTCGTTGGAAAACACGCCGCGCGCCACGCCCATGCGCATGGCCATCATCACGGTCGCTCCGGCGAATCCGCCCGTCGCGGCGGTGCCGGTGAAGGCATCGGTGAACACCAGTCGGAATGCGGCGGGAATCTCGCCGGCGAATCGCAGCATGATGAACAGGCAGCCGAGGATGTAGCAGACCGCCATGGCCGGCACGAGCACGGAGGCGGTGCGGGCGATGGACTTGATGCCGCCGAGAATCACGAGGGCGGTCAACGCCGCGAGCACGAGGCCGGTCACGAGGTTGACCGTGCCGACGGCGTCGCCTTCGGTGCCGAGCAACGCGACCACGTTGCCCGCGACGGCGTTGGCCTGGACCATGTTGCCGAGACCGAAGCCGGCTATCGCGCCGAAGAAGGCGAAGGCGATGGCGAGGCCCTTCCATTTTCGGCCCATGCCGCGCTCGATGTAATACATGGGACCACCGTTCATGCGCCCCGAGGCGTCCTTGATGCGATACTTCACCGCCAGCAACCCTTCGGCGTATTTGGTGGCCATGCCGAGGAAGGCGATCAGCCACATCCAGAACAACGCGCCGGGACCGCCGATGGCGATGGCGGTGGCGACGCCCACGATGTTGCCCGTGCCGATGGTGGCGGCGAGGGCGGTCATCAACGCCTGAAACGGGGAAACGTCGCCCTCGTTCGCGTTGGTGCGTCCCTTCGTGCCGAACGCGAACCGCAACCCGGTGCCGAGTTTGAAAATCTGGATAAGGCCCAGCCGCGCCGTGAGCCAAACGCCGGTTAGGACGAGAAGGGTCAGCATGGGCGGCCCCCAAACGATGTTGCTGGCATCCGCAATCAGACGGTTGAGGGTAGTCATGGCGCGGGAGTTAAGCAGAGCCGAAGTCGGCAACAAGCAAGGAGATGCACCGCACGGCGTAAATCCGGTGAAGGCGGCCGTCCGCGCTGCAGGTCATCCGTCTCCGGCCGCGCGAAGTGTGGAGTGAAGCGTGAGCCTCAGGAAGACCGCGGGGAACGGCAAATCGAAGGCGGTTGCCCGGACCTGCCGCTGCCACGTTATTCGGCGCGCAGGGCATCGAGCGGATCGGCGTGCGTGGCGCGGTGGGCGGCTGAACCGCGGATGACGCCGGTGATTTACAGGAGGAAAGGGAGAGGAACGGAGCAGATAGGCACGGGAAAATTTCAGAAGAGAACGAAGTGGTTGGTGGCTGCCGCCCGTCAGCCATCTGTGTTCACCGGTGTTTGGCTGTGGTAAGAACCGGAGGTGGTGGAGTGGTTCAGTTGCCCTTCATTTCCCTTTTCGTTGCCACCGCGTGAAACCACTTCTGGTCAGCACTATATTGAGCTGCCCTTCGGCGGTGAGATGGGACAGGTTGGGCGGTGCATGGCATTTTTGGGCAAACGCAATCGGGTCACGGTCCTGCGGGAGACGCCGCACGGGCTGCTTGTGGACGGTGAGGCACTGGGCGAGGTCCTGTTGCCCCGGCGCTACGTGACGCCGGCGATGGCGCCGGGACTGGATATTGACGTGTTTGTGTATCGGGATTCTGAGGACAGGCTGGTCGCGACGACCGATGAACCGCATGCGGTGGCCGGCGAGTTTGCCTAC
This sequence comes from uncultured Opitutus sp., assembly GCA_966250925.1. Classification (GTDB taxonomy): domain Bacteria; phylum Verrucomicrobiota; class Verrucomicrobiia; order Opitutales; family Opitutaceae; genus Actomonas. Next base: position 9,211 of record CBINJL010000029.1, read on the forward strand.
CTGCGGGTCATGCAGGTGAATCCGAGTTTTGGGGCCTTTCTCGACTGGGGCCTGGAAAAGGACCTGCTGCTGCCCAAGCGGGAGTGGCCGCAACGTGACCTGGCGGCGGGGGATTGGCTGATCGTGCGGGTGCATGTCGACGAGCGCTCCAATCGCATCGTGGCGAGCGCGCGACTGAACGGTTGGCTGAATCGTGAACCGGCCGACTATGAACCCGGCATGGCGGTGGACGCTTTGATCGAGGCGGAGACCGAAATGGGTTGGCGCGTGATCATCAACCACGAGCACCGCGGCTTGGTTTACCACAACGATGTCACCGAGCCGCTGACGGTGGGGCGAACGTTGGAGGTCTATGTGAAGCAGGTGCGCGATGACGGAAAGATCGACCTGACCGTGCATCGCTCGGGTTACCAGCGCGTGCGACGGCTCAAGGCTGACATCATCGATCTGCTGGTCGAGAACGGCGGCTTTCTGCCTTACCACGACGGTAGCTCCCCGGCGGCAATTCAGGCGACCTTTGGCGTGAGCAAGAAGGCCTTCAAGCAGGCGATCGGCGCGCTCTACAAAGAGAAACGCATCGTGATCGAAGCCGACGGGATTCGGCGGGTGCGGGAAGAAAAAACTAGTTGAGATCGAAGATCCGGAGCCTCGGCGGATTAGTGAAATAACTTGGGCATCTTGCTCTTCATGCGCACGGCTGACTGCGGAATCCATGTGCTCGCGCATTACGCATGTGAGGCTTGGAACGACCCAACTGATAAACGCCGAAAAGCGCATCTTCACAGGGTCTCGCGAACGGAGGGCAAGGAGCAGCTGCAGGCGGAACAATTGCGCCTCCAGCCCTTCGCTCACTATGCTCTAGAGCCCTGCCGGGTTGAAATCGGCGTCGTGCGTGAGCACGCGGTCATCGAAGATGACGGTCTTGGGGGCGCGGAGATGGGTGACGGATTCGAGCACCGGGGCGGTGGTGAGGATGAGGCGCGGTTGGTGGCCGACGGCAATGCGGCCGATGGGCTCGCGGTAGTCAAGACGTCCGGCGCTAACTCCGGTGGCGGCGTTGAGGACGGCGAGAGCGGGCAGGCCGGCGCGTTCCATCAATTCGAGTTCATGAAAAAAACCGAGGCCATGCGCCACGCCGCAACTGCCGGCGTCGGAGCCGGCGATGATGAGCACGCCCATCTCGTGCGCCTTGACCAGCGAGCGGGCGTGGTTGTCGAGAATGCGCCGGAGGTTGCCCACGATCTCGGCGTCCCAGCCAAAGCGATCGGCGTGGTCGACCTGAAGCTGGACCGGCGCGAACGTCGGCACCCACCCGATCCGGCGATCACGCAGCTTCGCGAGCTGGTCGTCGCGCAGAAAGAAACCGTGTTCGATGGAGTCCACACCGCCGTCGATGGCGTGATCGATGCCGATGTCGCCGCTGGAATGGGCAAAGGTTTGGCGGCCGTGCGTTTTCGCGGCGGCGACGATGGCCGCGACCTCGGCGGTGTCCATCTGCGGCTTGGCGGTGACCAGGCCTTTCTTGAAGTTGATGATGCCGGTAGGGAGAAGTTTGATACGATCGGCGCCGGCGGATATCCGGGCGGCCACGCAGGCTTCGATGGAACCGTGTTCCTCGATCGAGCCACCCATGAACTTGCCGTAGCGGCCTTCGTGGAAAATGGCCGCGCCGGGGCTCTCGTAATAGGGCATGAGCGGGCGGGCGGTTTTCGCGGGGGCGCGGTCGTCGGCGAGCGACGACCCTACGGAGGTTTTGTATTGGCGGCTGAGGGCGAGGCCGACGCCGTCCTTGTCGCCGGCGTCGCGCACGCCGATGACACCGAGGGTGACGAGTTTTTCCAGGCGCGGCCGGGCGGCGGCGAGCAGTTGCGCGGGCGTTTGTTCGAGGTAGGCGGCGCGTTTGTCGAAATCGAGTTCGCCGCCTTCGAGGAAGAGGTGGGCGTGGGCCTCGATCAGGCCGGGCAGGAGGGTGGCATCGGGGGCGACGACATCGGGCGCGGTCTGGCCGGCGGCGAGAATGCCGGCCGGCGGTGTGGCGCCATTGGTGCCCACAAAATGGATACGCTCCGAATCATAGACGACGTGGGCGTCGCGGGTGGGCGCGGTGGACGTGCCGTCGAGCAGGGTGCCGACCTGCAGCCAGACGCGGCGGGTCGGAGAGGCGGCCGGGATTTCAACCACTGATGAACGCTGATGATCACTCATAGACCAGGCTGACGGATAAGTGCAGATAAGTGTGGATCAGTGGTTTCTCTCACAACGGAGCGAGGTTGCCGAAGGAGTAGATGTGGAACTTGGCCAGGTTGGGATGGCCGGCGAAGGCCTCGACGAGATAGGTCGGGTCGAAGCCGGCGACGAAACGCGCGATGTTGAGCGGGTTGGAGAGAAAACCCTTGATCGAGTTTTCGACGCCGCAGACCTGGGCGAAGCGCGCGAGTTGTTTCATCGAGCAATGGTTGGGCAGGCCGAGGTAGACCGGCAGCGGCGAGTCGTCGAGGAAGCGGGCGATGGCCTTGCGGTTGAGCGACCATTGCGTGACGACGAAGTGGGCGCGGTCGGTCTTGGCGCGCAGGATGTCGATGCCTTCCTGATAGCTGAGCGGGCCGTTGCCGTCGGGAAAACCGCCCGCGCCGATTTCCCAATCGTCGAAGGCGCCGGTGGCGAGGAGCTCGCGCACGCTGGCGAACTCGCCTTCGCGTTCGCCGCCACCGCGGATGAAGAGCGCCTTGCGGGTCGAGGCGCCCAGCGCGGCGGCGAGTTCGCGAGCCTCGGCGGCATCACGG